>JAPLSP010000083.1 GCA_026398575.1 Candidatus Sumerlaeota bacterium
AGGGCTCGACGTGCTCGGCGATCCAGTCGGTGTATTCAGAAGGAGCGTACTTGCCGATGCGCTCCCCATCCGGCGCCACGACGCTGACCTTGCCATCGTAGAAGTTCACCTTGTTGTTTTTATCCACCGTTCCCATATAGTAGGTTCTATGGGTGAACGTGTCTCCAAGGATCAGGTCAACATATTGCTTGTTCCCCAGCACGACGTCGGCAAATATTTTCAATGCGAACTGGGCGAATTCGATGGCGAAATCCGCCGTCACCAGGTACTTGCGGCGCTCGTCGTCAGTCATGCCTTTTGAAACGCCGCCCGGCAGGCCAAAGACGGGATGGATGACCTTGCCCATCATGGCCTCGAGGATTTGCCGGCATTCGCGCCGCACGCGAATGACTTGCCCGGCGATGTCTAGCCCCACTTTCGCGATGACGCCAAGGATATTGCGCTCGGCGGCCGGCGCGGTCGGTCCAACGACGAAGTCCGGCCCGCCGAGGAAGAAGAAGTGAATAAAGTGGTCCTCGACGAAGAAGATGCTATAGGCCAGCTCGCGCAGTTTCTTGGCGGCCGAAGTCGGCTCGACCTTCCACAAGTCATCCAGGCACTTGGTCGCGGCGATATGATGCGCCGTCGGGCATACGCCGCAGATGCGCGGCGTGATGCGCGGCATTTCCTCGGCGGGCCGTCCGAGGCAAAACGTTTCGAAGCCGCGCAGCTCGGGAACCTGGAAAAACGCGCGCTCGACGTTGCCGGCGTCGTCCAGGAAGATTTCAATTTTGCCGTGGCCTTCGAGCCGCGTGATGGGATTGATCGTGATTCGTTTGCTCATTTCGCCCCTTCTTTCTCAAGCCACCGTCGCTTCAACAGCGACGCCGGCAAACTGAACCGGTACAGCGTTCCCAGAGGATCGGCCATCGTATCGGCCAGGACTTTGGATTTCTCCTCGGTGTCCGCCTCGCCCAGCGTGCCCAGCGCGCTCAGCATTTTCGTGCCCATATCCAGAGCGCCCGGCGTGGGACCGAAACAGCCCCGGCATGGCATGTTGCCGTGAATGCAGCGCTCGCCGCAGCCCGAGCGCGTGGCCGGACCCAGGCAGACGTATCCTTGCGCCAGGAAACATTTCTCCGCCTCGGGCGTGCTCGTGGCCACGCGCTTGAATTCCTTGATGGTCAGCGTCTCAGGCTTCGTTTTGTTGAGCGGACACGATTCGCACAGCGATTTCTCCGGCGCCAGGACCGATCCTTTGGGCGGCAGCTTGCCTTCGAGAATCGCTCCGACGGCGCTCGCCACCAGACTCGAGGGCGGCGGACATCCCGGCAGGTAGTAGTCCACGTCAATCACGGCGTCGAGCGGCTTGACGTCCTTCCAGAAAACGGGCAATTCCAAATCGTAGCCATCCACTTGAATATGGGTTTGCGGTTCCACGCCTCCGGGATTGTCGAGCGTCGGGGCGCGGTGGTATTTGTTCGCCAGAATTTCTTCGCGCGTCGTGGCATTGGCAAGGCCGGGAATTCCTCCCAAATGCGCGCATGAGCCGAAGGCGACGACCAACGGGCACTTTTCGCGCAGAAGTTTGACCCATTCATACTGCTCGGAAAGCCGGACGGCGCCGTTGATGAAGGCGACCGTGACTTCTCCGGGCTTCCATGCCTGGACGTCCTTGAGCTTGAAGTCCAGCGCCACGGGCCAGAGCGCGATATCCACGGCGGCGACGACCTTCAGGATATCTTCGGCAAGGTCCACCACCGTTTCCTCGCAGCCGCCGCACGAGGCGCACCAGTAAAACGCTACTTTGGGTTTTGCCATGGCTTTCCCCTATACAGTTTCGCAAAGCGCATTTGCGCGCTCTTGCCAGTTGAGCGGGCCATAGGAGCGCACTTGTTGCGTGAATTCCGTCACCATCGCGGCGAACTGCTCGCCCTCGGAAGCCGAAATCCATTCCAGGCGCAGGCGGCCCGGTTCGATGCCGAACTGCTCCAGCAGATTCTGAAGCATGGGATAGCGCCGCATCGCTTTGTAGTTTCCCTCCGAATAATGACAATCGCCCGGATGACATCCCGCGATCAACACGCCATCCGCGCCATCGGCGAACGCTTTGACCACAAAGGTCGGGTCCACGCGTCCCGAGCACATCACGCGGATGGCCACGACGTTGGGCGGATACGGAATCCGGCTGGTTCCCGCCAGGTCCGCTCCCGTGTAAGAGCACCACCGGCAGAGGAACCCGATGATCTTCGGCTCGAATTGTTCTTCAGCCGCAGCGTTTGTTGTTCGCTCATTGACCATTCGTCATATCCCCCTGCGAGCTCCAGCGCGGTTCTCAGGATTTTTTACGCCAGGATGCCTGCGATTTCCTCCAGCACCTGGACGTCTTCGAAGTTCTTCTGGGTGGCCGCGCCGGAAGGACAGGCGGCCACGCAGGTTCCGCATCCTTTGCACAATTCCTCGATGACGCGCGAAACCTTTTTCTCTTCATCGTATTCAATGGCGGCATACGGACACGACATGATGCATATCTTGCAGCCGGCGCACCGCTCCTCATTGATTTCGGACGTGATCGGCTCGAGCACCACCTTGCCCTTATCCATCAGCGACAGCGCTCCGGCCGCCGCCGCCCCGCCCTGCGCGACCGCATCGGGAATGTCTTTGGGGCCTTGGCAGGCGCCGGCAAGGAAGATGCCATCCGAAGCGGTATCCACGGGCGCGAGTTTGGGATGCTTTTCGAGATAAAAACTGCCTTGCGTGCAGCTGAGCGAGAGGCGTCGGGCCAGTTCGTCCGCGCCTGCGGCCGGCTTCATACCGGCCGAGAGAATCACCATGTCCACGGGAATCCGGCGCGTCATCCGCAACAGCGTATCTTCGCCGATCACGATGAGTTTGCCTTCTTCCTCGGGCGTTTCGGCGGCGTCCGTCACCTCGGCGGCTTTCCCGCGGATGAAATAAACGCCCTCGGCCAGCAGGCGCTTATAGAACTCTTCATAGCCCTTGCCGAAGGCGCGCATGTCAATGTAGAAGTTATACACTTCGGCGTGGGTCTTCTCATGGATCAGGTGCGCGAATTTGAGCGAATACATGCAGCAGACGCGCGAGCAATACTTCTGATAGTTATCATCGCGGCTGCCGATGCAGTGGAGGATGGCCACCGACTTGGGCGGACGACCGGCCTTCGTGAGGATTTTGCCCCCGGTCGGTCCGCTGGCGTGGCTGAGGCGCTCGAATTCCAGCGCCGTCAGCACGTTGTCGAACCGGCCATAGCCGTAGCGGACCAGCGGCTTGGCGTCAAACAGCTGAAAGCCGGTGGCCACGACAATGGCGCCCGCGTCGAGCTCGACCAGCGTGTCTTCCTGAGCATGGCAGATGGCCTTCGCGGCGCAGTTGTCCTCGCAGACCTTGCAGCCGCCGGTCTTGAAATAGATGCAATTGGCCTTGTCAATCACGGGAACGCGCGGGACGGCCTGGGGAAAGGGAATGTAATTGGGCTTGCGATGGGTCATGCCCTCCTCGAACTCGAATGGAATCCGCATGGGAACGCGCTCCCAAATCCGGCTATGCTCGATGGCGCCGGTCGGGCAGATCGAGCTGCACGCGCCGCACGTCATGCAGACGTCGGAAGGCTCGCCAAACGGCGTCGTAACCCGGCGGGCGCCGCCCCGGCCCTCGAAACTCAAAGCGCCGATCTTCATGACGTCATCGCACAGGCGCACGCACATGCCGCACATGATACATCCGGCTTCGCCGACGATGGTGCTCGGCGACTTCGCCGCCTTGCGAAAGCGCGTTTTCTCGATGCCAAATCGGGCCGCAAGTTTTTGAATGACCTTGGAATCCGGACACCGGGCCAGCAGGAGTTCGGCCAGCATGCGACGGATGCGCAGCGCCTTCTCGGACTGCGTATTGATCTCCATGCCTTCGGCCACCGGCAGCGTGCACGCCGTGACCAGCTTGGTCTTGCCCCGGTACGTGACCTCGACGAGGCAAAGGCGGCAGGCGCCGTACGGCGGCAGGGACTCATGGTGGCAGAGGGTGGGTATTTCGATAGTGGCGCCGCGCGCCGCCTCGAGGACGGTGCAGCCCGATTCGGCCGAAACCGCCTTGCCATCAATCTTCAAATTGACCATGGAAACCTCTCCCGGCCTTTCAGTCTCGAATGACGGCGCCAAATTTGCAGACGTCGTGGCACACGCCGCATTTGGTGCATTTATCCGCCAGGATTTCATGCGGTTGCTTCTTTTCGCCGCGAATGGCTTTGACGGGGCATTCGCGGGCGCACAACATGCAACCGTTGCACTTCTGGCCGTCAATTCGGTAGGTTACAAGCGCTCTGCAAACGCCCGCCGGACATTTGCGCCGGCGCACATGCGCTTCGTATTCCTCGGGGAAATATCGAAGCGTCGTCAGAATGGGATTCGGCGCCGTGGTACCCAATTGGCAAAGGGATGCTTCGCTGACGACTTCGGCCAGCTCCCGCAGCAGCGCGATATCATCCTCCTTGCCTTTCCCCGCGCAAATATCCGTCAGGATCATCTCCATTTGCATGATCCCCTCGCGGCAGGGCGTGCACTTGCCGCAAGACTCATTTTCGAGGAACTTGGTGAAGAATCGGGCGAAGTCCACCATGCAATTGTCTTCATCCATGACGATCATGCCGCCCGAACCCATCATGGTGCCGGCTTCGACCAGCTGGTCGTAGTCAATCGGCAGGTCCAGATGCTGCTCGGCCAGGACGCCGCCCGAAGGCCCGCCCGTCTGAACGCCTTTGAATTTCTTGTTGTTCTTCACGCCGCCGCCAATGTCGAAAACCACCTGGCGCAGCGTGGCGCCCATCGGCACCTCGACCAAGCCGGTGTTGTTGACCTTGCCCACGAGCGAGAATATCTTGGTGCCCTTGCTGCCTCCCCAGGGATTGCTGGTCACGTCGCCCGTGCCGATGCGGGTGAACCATTCGGCGCCGTGATTGACAATCAAAGGGATATTGGCCCAGGTTTCGACGTTGTTGAGGTTCGACGGCTTGTCCCACAGGCCGCTTTCCACCGTGTGAATATGCTTGGCCCGAGGCTCGCCGGCGCGCCCTTCGATCGAGGCCATCAGCGCCGTGGATTCGCCGCAGACAAAGGCGCCGCCGCCGCGAACGATCGTGATATCGAAACGCATTCCCGTTCCCAGAATGTTGTCGCCCAGAAATCCGATGGCGCGCGCGTCATCCACGGCTTTGGCCATCAGGTCCACCGCCAGCGGATACTCCGTGCGCACATAGACGTATCCCTCGCGGGCGCCGATGGCGTAGGCGCCGATGATCATCCCCTCGACCACACTGTGCGGATTGCCCTCCAGCAGGCTGCGGTTGGCATAGGCGCCCGGGTCGCCTTCGTCGGCGTTGCAGATGACATACTTCACATCGCTCTTGGCTTTGCGGCACGAAGTCCATTTGACGCCCGTGGGAAATCCCGCGCCGCCCCGTCCGCGCAGACCGGATTGAGTCACCTGCTCGATGATCTCTTCCGGCGTCATCTGCGTCATCGCCTTGAGCAGAGCGCTGTATCCACCCGTGCGGATATAGTCGTCAATGCTGCGCGGGTCCAAGTCAAGATTCGCGCCGAAAATCAGCCGGGTCTGCCGCTTATAGAAGGGAATATCCTGCTGCTTTTCAATGATTCTGCCGGAAGGATCCTTGTAGAATAAACGCTCGATTCGTTCCCCGCCCAACACCGTTTTCTCCACGATTTCTTCCGCATCCTTGGGGGCGACCGACACGTAGAGCAGCCCCTCGGGTTGTATCACCACCATCGGCCCGCGCTCGCAAAAGCCGTGGCAGCCCGTGATGCGCAACTCGACTTTGCGCTCCAGCGCGCGCTTATGGAGCGACGCGCGGAAGGCGTCAATGACTTCCTGACCCGCCATGGCCAGGCAACCGGTGCCGCCGCAGATCAAAATGGTTGGCTTCTTGAAGCTCCGCTTCAAAAGCAGATCCGCGCGATAAGCGGACAGTTGCTCAGGCGCTGTAAACATAGTGGTCATATCGCCCTATCCCTGCATATATCGGTTTAGCGTTTTTTCCAGTTTGCTGCGCGTCAGGTTCCCAAAGTACTTCGAATCTATCACGATCACCGGCGACAGCGCGCAGGCGCCGAGGCAATTCACCGTTTCCAGGGTGAATTTCTGATCCTTCGTGGTCTCGCCCGCCTTGATCTGCAGCCGCTCCTCCAGAGCTTCCACCAGGCGCTGCGCTCCCCGGATGTGGCATGCGGTGCCCACGCATACTTTAATGGTGTGTTCGCCGCGCGGCGTCAGACTGAAAGCGGTATAGAAGGTGGCGACGTGATAGACGCGAGAGAGCGGAATTCCCAACCGCTGGGCGATATATTTAAGCCCGTCAGGCGGAAGATGGCGGAACTCGAGGTTGATGTCTTGCAGCACGGAAATGAGAGGGGCGCGCTCGTGGCGGCGCATCTCGATGGCTTTGTCAATGGAGACTTTCAGTTCCGGCTTGATCTCCACCGGCGCGCGATAGTGGCCATTGCCGTTGACCGGCTTATACTGCACGGGGCAGCGCGCCACGCACTGTCCGCATCCCGTGCATTTTTGTTCATCAATATACCGCGCTTTGCGCCGCACCTTCACCTTGAAATTGCCGACGTATCCCGAAACCTCCTCCACCTCCGACCAAGTCAGCAGCTCAATGTTTTTATGCTGGCCGACGGCGACCATTTTGGGCGTCAGGATACAGGCGGCGCAGTCGAGCGTCGGGAAGGTCTTGTCGAACTTGGCCATGTGGCCGCCGATCGAAGGCTCGCGCTCGACCAGATATACTTTCTTTCCGGCCTCGGCCATCCGCAGCGCGGCTTCGATTCCGGCGATCCCGGCGCCCACCACAACGGCCCGCGGCTGTACGGCCACTTCCCGCTCCTCCATTGGCTTATGACGGCGGACGCGCCGAACCGCCGCGGCAACCAGACGCTTGGCTTTTTCGGTGGCTTTCTTAGGATCCGAATGCACCCACGAGCATTGTTCGCGGATATTCGACATCTGGAAGAGGTAGCGATTCAACCCGGCGTCTTCGCAGACGCCACGGAACGTCAGTTCGTGCATCAAGGGCGAACAGGAGGAAACAACCACCCGCGTCAGTTTTTCCTGCTCGATATCTTTTTTGATGAGCTCCTGTCCCGGATGCGAACACATGTATTTGTATTCTCTGGCCAGGACGACGCCTGGAAGGGTACGCGCGAACTCCGCGAGCGCCCCCACGTCCACCGTCTGGGAGATATTGGTCCCGCAATGGCAGACATAAACTCCGATTCGTTCTTGTTCGTTCATATCCGTGGCGCTTTCTCCGTCAACACGGCTTCGACCGGCGTGAGGGAATCTTTCAGGGCCAATTCGCTTTCTTCCAGCCCGAAGGCATATCCCATGAGTTGCGTGAAATAGAGCACGGGAATATGGCAATCGCGCTTTGTCGCGCGGCTGATTTGCTGCTGATACGCCTCCAGGTTCATCTGGCACAGCGGGCAGCAGGTGACGATGCAGTCGGCGCCCTGCGTTTTTGCCAGTTTCAGAAGATTGCCCGTCAGCTTGATTCCCAACGGCGGCTGGGTGGTCATCATCAATCCGCCGCAGCACTTCGCCTTCAAAGAAAATGGAACCGCCGTGGCGCCCAGCCAGCCGATCAGCCGGTCCATACTCTGGGGATTTTCCTCATCGTCAATTTCTCCAAACGGCCGGCTCAGCTGGCATCCGTAATACGGCGCGACTTTCAATCCCGTTAGCGGCCGTTTGACGCGCTGCCGGATCGGTTCTTCGCCCACTTCATTCGCCACAACGTCGAGGATATGCCGCACCTTGACGGTTCCCTTGTACGTCATGCCGCCGGCGGCCAGCGCTTTTTCGATTTCCGAATGCAGCTTCGGATTGTCGGCCATGTACTTGTTTGCTTTTTTAAGCGCCACATAACAGCCGCTGCACGGCGTCACAAGATGCTGGCCCGTTTGCTCGGCCAAGGCCAGGTTGCGGGCCGACAGGACAAAAGCGCTCTCTTCGCGAATGGCCATGTACGCCGTCGCGCCGCAGCAATTCCAGTCATCCAATTCGGTCAGTTCCAGTTCCAAGGCGCGGGCCACGCCCCGGGTGGAAATGTCATAGGACTTATTGGTGGCCATTTGCGAACAGCCCGGATAGTAGGAATAAGACCGCCCGTTTGAGTGTGTCATTTGTGTCCATTCTCCTCAATGGTGGCCATCATTTTCCGGAGGTCTTTTATGCCTTTGATATTATGCGCGAATAAACGCATCCGCCCGCGCAGCAACAGCCGGATTCCCAGCGGTATCTGCAATAGGAATTTCAATGGATTCGTCCGCAGGTAGTATTTGCCGATCAATTCCGGCTCATGGTTGCGCCCATGCCGGTCCACCGACTCGGCAAACGCATGAGCCATGGGCGAAACGGTGCAGCCTTTGGGATATAGCTTGTGTTTGACGCCCAACCGCTTCAGCTCGTACATCACATCGGTAAAAGGGATGCCCGCCGGACAGCGCACCGTGCACGAATAGCATGACGAGCAAAGCCAGACGGTATTGGATCGGAGCACTCGATGCAAAAGCCTTGCCCGCAAGGCCGCGATGATTTCGCGGGGGCTGAATTCCATGGCGGCGCTGGTCGGACAGGAAGCCGAACACGTGCCGCATTGAATGCACTCGTTGATTTTTTTCCCATTGGGAATGGCGTAAACGTTCTGGAGAAATACCTCGCATAGTTTTTTCGCCGCTTCGGTATCCATAAAGTATCTCCGCATTCGCCAAGCTGAGTTCTCTTCGCAATATGGCTGGAAAAAATTACACGAACCTGCCTTTCCCTTTTGGGGCGCCCTTTGACGCGCAAGGAGGAGCTAATCACCCTTCCGCAACCGCACAATTTCTTAAGCAATCATGGTCGGATGATACGAAGAATTTAGGGAAAAACTCAAATAGTGATAGGATGAACGCCCCCGATAGCCCTCTTTATATTGTCTATCATCATAATAACATGGGCGCGCTTGCCGGTCAAGCGCAAAACTATCCTCGCTACTGGAAAAAATTTTCGATTCGATAAATTTCAAAATCCGGCGTCTGCGCCATCAGGGAATAGCGTCCCCGCGGGCGGATCACGGACTCAAAAACAGGCTTGTCGTTCTTGGCCACAATCAGCGCCTGCGGGGCATTCTCGCGCCACAACGTCAGGTCGCCGGTACGGGCGAATTCCCTGAGACGCATGAGACGCTCCTCGTAATGCGGCGTGTTGATGGGATGCCCGACGGGAAACGCATGCGGCGTGACAATCGTCGCATAAGCCATCCAATCGTCCGAAAAGCCGGTGGTCTGCAATGGCAGGAGGCGCAGGCGCTCCGGCAAGCCATTGAGGGATTGGCACAGATCTTTTTCCCGCGCTTGGATAAGGATTCCCGGCTCGTATCCCCCGGGCACAGTGCGGGAAAAGTAGTGATAGACGTTATCCGGCAGCAGGGTGAGCGCAGCCACCGCCAAAATCCATTTCAGCCTGCGCGGTTTGGCGCGCTTTTCCTGCGGGGCCTCCGCGGTCTGCGAACCGGGGGGATACAGCCGCCGGCTGAACATCTCGCACGCCAAAAACATGAGGCTGAAGTATAAGTATCCCTGCTCGAAATGCAGCGGCTGAACGCGGATGCCCAGCCAGCCAACCAGAGCGTCATGAAACGTCAGCGCCAATACGCACACGCACAAGCACGCCGTCGCCACCGCGGAATGCTCGCGCCAATCCGGCGGGTACCACATCATCAGCAGAGGAATGAAGATCAGCGCGCCGAAAGCCGGAAAGAGCTGGGATTCCGCAATGGCATGATAAACGCCGATCATCTGAGCCTGTGTCTGAACGTGAACCGGAAAACGCAGCAGGAAAATCTGATAATAAGCCATACCGGCGGCCATTACTCCCGCGGCGCCTGCCAGGCGCCACACACGCGTTCGCAAAGGCGTCGCCCGGTCATTGAACATCGCAATCGCGGCGATCGCCAGCAACGGCAGGGCGAAATCCACGGCCGTAAACGGATGCGCCCACCACAAGAGAAACGAAAACATCAGCGCCCAGCCCCATCGCTGGCGCAACAAACAAAGCCAGCCGGCATAGAAAAGCGTATGATAAAAAACCTGCGGCCCCATGAAGAGACGCCGGAAAAAATTCACTCCCCACGTGCCATGGATGCCTTCGAAGTATGCGAACTGATCGCGCCAGATCCACGTCCATTCGCGAAGCGACATCGCGCTATAGTCCACGCCGCCCGACAAAGGCCCCAGCCACATTCCCGCCGTATAGAGCGTCGCAAAGAACCATGCGCCGCCTCCGCCGCAAAATAGCAGGCCGATCGCCGGCCAGAACAGGCGCCATCGGCCAAATCGCGCATAAAAGCATTCCGCCGCCATACCAAGAAAAAATACGCCAAACAGCAGCCGCTGAATGCGGTCAATGGCAGGGAATGAGAGGCCCGTCCATTTCCATATCCAGCCATTCACGACAAAATAAAGCTGGCTATAGATGCGGGGCGATTCAGGCTCGAAGGCAAAAGGATGCGCATAAATCACCCCTCCCAGGCCGCGCTCGACCGCTTCGCGCGAACAGGCGAAATAGAACATCTCATCCTTTGTCCGGAAGCCGGTGCGGGCCAGATTGCCGTCATTGATCGCACGCAGCGGAAGCGAAGGCGCATTGAAAACGAAAACCACCGCCACAGCGGCGCCCCAGAAAAGCAGGCGCGGAGGCAGCTTCGCGATTCGGTGACAGGAGCGCGCCAATGCGCCATGCCTTGGCGCCTCGCTAAGCGTTGGCGCCTCATCAGGCGTTGGCGCTTTATCAGGCGTTGGAGAGACAAGATCGCTCATGGTCTTATTGCAATCTAACAGGATTAGGGCGGTCAAGGTCGAAGTAAGGCAAAGGGTGCGACCCGACCTATGGATTGGCGCCAAAATTCAGGAATGACCCGGTACGTCTGTCAGAGCTGGCGCCGCATGGTAGGCCGTCCCGCTCCGTCGGG
>JAPLSP010000136.1 GCA_026398575.1 Candidatus Sumerlaeota bacterium
GCGAGCCAAAACGAGCCGCCTCCCAAATTGCTGTACAGATTCGCCGGATCAATGTATTGAGCCGTGGTCCATATATCAACGCTGCCGGGGATGGGAATGCTTTCCTGGAAGGTTTTGCAGTAATAGCCTATCGCGATGGTAATATCATCGGCCGTGGTGATGCCGTCGGCATTCATCGCCAATGGGATCGAGGACGAATAGTCTATCGGCAGGGAGGGGAGCTGGGCGCGAATCGAAGGCGCAAAACCCGCCACAACGGCAATCCAGATCCAAGCTGCCATAAAAATTCTTTGTTTTATCATTGTATGATTCCTTTCATGTCGCGCAGGGAGCTGATTCCATCAAACATGCTGATGCCCTGTATATTGAGACACCGGAAATCCGGATTCAATCGCAAATTTAAACAAAAAAAGGGAACGGCGCGAAGCCGTTCCCTTTAAGGATTGCGACATTGATGCTCGTCGAAGCCTATCAAAGCTTGATGCCGTTTTCTTAGATTGCTCGCAAGCTCAGAAAATCGTTGGCTCTGGATGAAGGAGATGCTCTTGATCGGCGTCGTCAATCATCCGGTCGTCCTTGCGATGGCATGCGCGGTACAGGGCCGGCAGGACGAATAAGGTCAGGAAGGTCGAAGAGATAATGCCTCCGATCACCACCGTGGCCAGAGGGCGCTGAACCTCGGCGCCTGTGCCGGTGGCGATGGCCATGGGAACAAATCCCAGCGAAGCCACCAGCGCCGTCATCAACACCGGCCGCAACCGCGTTTTCGAGCCTTGCGCGATGGCGTCCTCCAGGCTGAGCCCTTCCTTGCGCAGGTGATTGATGTAGCTGACCATCACCAGGCTGTTGAGCACCGCCACGCCCGAAAGCGCGATGAATCCGACGGCGGCGGAGATTGAGAACGGAATCCCGCGCAGCGCCAGCGCCGCGATTCCGCCCGTCAGCGCCAGCGGAACCCCGCTGAAAACGAGCAGGGCGTATTTGACGGAATTGAAAGCGCCGAACAAAAACAGAAAGATCAGAAAAAAGCAGAAGGGAACCACGATGGACAGCCGCTGCCGCGCCGCCATCAGATTCTCGAACTGCCCGCCCCATTCCAGCCACGTCCCGGGCGTCGGCGGAACGGCGCTTTCGACGCGGCGGCGCGCCTCGGCAACGAATCCGCCCAGGTCCCGTCCTCTGACGTTTGCCTGAACGGTCAGGCGGCGCTTTCCATTCTCGCGGTTGATCTGCCCCAGGCCTTCGGTGAATGTGATTTTGGCGACGGCGCCCAACGGGATGAAGCCGGCTTCAGACGCAACCGCCGATCCCACGCCATGGCTGGCGGCTTCGCCGCCGGCCACATCGGTCTTTTCCGGATGCTCGCCATCGGGCAGCGGAATGGCAATCTTTTCGATGGCTTCCCGGTTCATGCGGATGTCATCGGGGAATCGCACAACGATGTCGAACCGGCGGTCGCCTTCGAAGACCTGTCCGGCCTCGCGTCCGCCAATCGCCGTTGCGATCACGTCTTGCACGTCGGCCACGCTCAACCCATGTCGGGCCAGCGCCGCGTGGTCTATCACGATGTCCATGGTCGGGAATCCTTCGGTCTGGGCGAGTTTGACGTCGGCAGCGCCTGGGATTTTCCCCAGCTCCAGCGCGATTTTCTGCGCCATGGGTTGCATCGTCTCAAACTCGTCTCCAAACACCTTGACGGCCAAGTCCCCGCGCACTCCCGCGATCAGTTCATTCACGCGCAGTTCGATCGGCTGGCTGAACTCGTATAGATTTCCGGGACAGTCCGCTGTCGCCGCACGAATTTTCTCGATCAGCTCCGTCTTGGGCAGATTGGGATCGGGCCATTGCTCCCGCGGTTTCAGGATCACATAACCATCTGAAATATTCGGCGGCATGGGATCGAACGCCACTTCCGCTGTTCCCGTCTTGCTATACATCAGCGCCACCTCCGGAAGATGGCTGACCGCGCGCTCGACCTTCGACTCCATCTCTTGCGACTGGCGCAGTGACGTGCTGGGAATGCGCAACGATTGCAGGCTCAGGTTGCCTTCATCCAGTTTGGGGACGAGTTCCTGCCCCATGCGCAGAAAAGCCGCGATGGAAAGGCTGAAAATGACCACGGAGACCGCCAGCACGGCCCAACGCCCGCGCACCGCCCAACGCAGCATGGGTTCATAAAACCATTTCGCAATGGCGATGAGCCAGTTTTCTTTTTCGCGGATTCTACCGGTCAGGAAAATCGCCGCCATTGCGGGAACTACTGTGAGCGAAAGAATAAACGCGCCGGCCAGGGCAAAAAGAACGGTGAACGCCATCGGGTGGAACATCTTGCCCTCGACGCCCGTCAGCGCGAGCACCGGCACATAGACCGTCATGATGATGGCCTGTCCGGATACGGATGGCTGGATCATCTGCCGGCTGGCGGCGAATACTTCATGGAGCCGTTCTTTCAAGGTCAGCGGGCGCCCGAGTTCGCGCTGGCGCTCGGCCAACATGCGCAGACAATTTTCGACGATGATCACTGCTCCGTCCACGATGATCCCGAAATCCACCGCGCCCAGGCTCATCAAATTGCCGCTGATGTGGGTTTTGACCATTGCCGTGGCGGCCAGCAACATGGAAAGCGGGATGACCGTGGCGGTGATGAGGGCCGCCCGTATGTTGCCCAGGAGCAAAAATAGTACGACGATGACCAGCGCCGCGCCGATCATCAGATTTTCCTGGACGGTGCGAATCGTGCGGTCCACCAGTTCCGTGCGATCCAGGACCGGGAGCAGCCGCACACCCGGCGGCATGCTCTTTTGGATGGCCTGCACTTTGTCGCGCACGCTCGCGGCCACGGTTCGGCTGTTCGCCCCGACCAGCATGAGCACAGTCCCGACTACGGCCTCGCGCCCATCCTTGCTGGCCGAGCCGGTGCGCAGTTCCTTCCCGACGCCCACCGACGCCACATCGTGAATATGAACCGGCGTGCCATTGAGGGTCCTGAGAACCACGGACCCAATATCCTCTACGTTGCGCACCCGTCCGGTGACTCGCACAACGAAGGCTTCCCCCTTTTGCTCGATGAATCCGGCGCCCAGGTTCGCGTTGTTGCGTTCCAACGCCGCAACCACTTCGGCAAGCGTCAATCCATAAGAGATCAGCTTCATGGGATCCGGCTCGACAAGATACTGCTTCTCGTATCCGCCGATGGTGTCCACTCCCGCCACATCTTTGACGGTGCGCAGCTGCGGCTTGACCAGCCAGTCCTGAAGGGTTCGGAGATAGGCCAGCTGCTCTGTCCCCGTGCGCAGGCGCTCTCCTTCCGGCGTGAGAAATGCGCCGTCGGATTGCCAGCCCGGCTTGCCTTCGGCGGAAGCGGCTCGTTTTTCTTTGGAGGCTGCTGTTGCGCTGCTGGCCTCCTCATATTCGATCACATACACAAACACCTCGCCCAATCCGGTCGTGAGCGGTCCCATGCGCGGTTCGGTCCCGGCGGGCAGGGCTTCGCGCGCCTCGGCCAGGCGCTCCATCACCTGCTGCCGGGCAAAATAGATATCTACTTCGTCTTCGAAGATTGCCTCGACTTGCGAAAATCCATTGCGCGAGAGCGACCGCGTCGAGCGCAAACCTGAGATGCCCGCCATGGCAGTTTCGATGGGAAACGTGATCTGCTTTTCGATCTCTCCGGGTGAGAGCGCCGCATTCAGCGTCGTGACCTGGACGATCTTATTGGCGATGTCGGGAACGGCGTCAATGGGCAGCCGCATGAGTGAATAAGCCCCGACCGCTCCCGCCGCCAACGCCAGCATAAGCGCCATCCAGCGGTGCTGGATGGAAAATGTCAGTATTCGAGACAGCATATTTAATGGACTCCATTTTTATTCTAAAGAGCTATGGACTAACACAGACTAACACAGACTAACACGGACTAACACAGACTAACACAGACTAACACAGACTAACACGGACAGGCACGGACCTGCCCCTGGCCTCCGCCCCCTGACCCCTGACCCCCGACCCCCGACCCCTGCGGTTAGTGTCCGCTGCAGGATTTGCCTTGCATTTCGCCTTTGGCCAGTTCCGCTTTCAGGATGAAGGCGCCTTGTGTGACAATGCGTTCGCCTTCCTTGAGGCCGGAAATCACAGGGGCCAAACCCCCGCGGGCGGGAGCGGTCTGAACGTTGCGTTTGACGAAAGCGCCTGGTTCGTCTTCGACCGCGACAAAGACCGCAGGCGCGCCTTCGACCGTCAGGATCGCGTTTTCGGGAATGGCCAGCGCGCCTGCGCCGCCGTTGGTAGCGGATTTCTCTTTCATCGGCGCCGTCAGCAATACTTGAGCGAACATGCCCGGACGCAACATGGGCGCTGAGGCTGTGGAGGCAACGGAGCAGTCGGACGGGTCGGACCGGTCGGACGCGTCGGACTGGCCCAATGATGCGGGCGAATTGCGTAATTCCACGCGAACTTGCGCCGTACGCATGCGCGAGTCCACCGAGCGCGCGATGTAGGATACCGTGCCATCGAACTCATGCTCTTCCAAGGCGCTCACCTTGACCTTGGCGGCGCTGCCTTTTTGGATGAACGGGATATGGCTTTCCGGCACATCCGCCATCACCCACACCACCGACAGATCGGCGATGACGAAGAGCTTGTCCTTATCCGGGCGGGCCATTTCACCCAGCGTCACGTCGCGTTCCACAATTTCACCGGCGATGGGCGCGCGCAGTTCAAAGTTCGGGCTGATGCCCCCGGTTTGAGCCAGAGAAGTGATTTGGTCGGCGGACATGCCGAGGACGCGAAGCCGTTTCTCCGTCGCGCGCAATGCGGTCTCGGCGGCGATGAAATTTCCTTCGGCCTGCTTCCATTCGCTTTCACGTTTCTGAAATTCCGTGAGGGAGATGCCTTCGCCCGGACCCGCCTGCCGCGCGCGGTCGTGCGATTTCTTCATGGCCTCGGTGGCCGTTTGGGCCGGCCCCAGGGCGGCGCGTTTCTGCAGATAATCGCCCTGAGCCTCGGCAAGAACCGGGCTGGCCAGAACCGCCAGGACGTCGCCTTGCCGGACGGCGTCGCCCAGCCGTTTGCGCATCTCGATGATCCGGCCTTCCACCGGCGTGCCGACGTGGGCCATGGCCTCATGATTGAAGGACACGCGCGCATGCGCCGAGAGGGCGTTCATTCCAGACCGCTGGCTTACGGGTTCAACGATAATGCCGGACTGGCGCAGCGCTTCCGTTGTCAGAACCACTTCATCCGCATGGCCGCTGGCTTCTTTTGAGGGGGTGTCTGTGGTTTCGCCGGCGACATGCTTGTGGGCGCTCTCCGCAGCCGGCTGCTTATCGGCAGTCTCTGCAGCCGCATGGCCGTGCTCGTCAATTTTTGCGGCAGGTACCGCCGCCGCTTTTTCTTTCGAAGTGATTTTAGCTGGAGGGCAACAGTCGTCTTTCGGCGCGCCGGCGGGCGGTTGCTCCGCGGCAAGAATGGCGGACCCGCAAAGAGCGCAAGCGATCAACGCCCCTAATAGAACTGACTGACATTTGCGTATGTTCATTGGGATATCTCCTTTGTAAGTCGCTGGATTGCTTCGGGTCTGGGCGCCAGGGCGCCCAGCGCCACAAAGGCCAGCGCTGCTTGCTTGTTTGCTTCCACGAAACTGGTCTTCACTTCATACGAGGTGTTGAGCTCTTCCATGAGCAGGAGCGCATTGATCTCGCCCATATCCAACAGCCGGCGCATCTCAACCATCTGGCGGTCGGCCAGCGGCGCGACCTTTGTCTTCAGGAATTCCAAGCGCGATTGCGCCGCTTTCCATCGCGATTGGCATTCGGCCACTATCTCGACGGCTGACAGCAATTCCGCCTCATACGCGCCGCGCGCCGCTTCGCGCGCCGCCTGCGCTTCGGCAATGCCGCGCGCATTGGCATTGAGAATCGGCAGCGGCAGGCTCAGCGCCAGCCCCAACTGGCTGTCGCCGTCTTCATAGCCGTAGGCAGGCCCGATGCTCAGATCGGGATACTGCTTGCGGATTTCCAGCAGGAGCGCCCGCTCGGCCGTTTCATACTCCGCGCGGCGCAAAAGCAGCGTGGGATGGCGCTCCTCGATGAGGCTGGGAGTGATTTGGAGAGCATCGGTGGATACGGCGATCAATTGCGGCGCCAGCCTCGCCGGCTTTTCGGGAGGAAGGCCCATGAGCGCTTTGAGTCTCAGTTCGGATTCGTCCGTTGCGGCCTCGAGCGCCATCAAATCCGTTCGCCTGCGTGCGCTCGCCAGCTGAAAGACGCGGCCTTCGATCGCGGAAAATTCCCCCGCCTTCACCAGGCGTTCGGCGATCGCCGAGATGCGCTCCAGTTCGTTCACGAATTCGCGAAGCGTCGCAAGCGACTGGCGCGCCGCCGACCACTCGATCCATTCGCGGCGCAACTCCGCCAGCTTTTCCTGTTCCGCCAAGTAAGCCTCCTGCAGCGCGACGGCGCTTTGCGCGGCGGCTTTTTGTTTTTCGGCCTTCAGGCGTCCCGAGATGGGAATCGTAAAGCGCAGGGACGTCCCCAATATCCAGGGGCGGTCCACGCTCTTAAGGATTCGCATGGCGTCGGCGCTGAGCTCCGGATCTTCCCAAAGCCCCGCTTTGGCGGCGGCCAGGCTGGGAATGCGCGCGCGCAAGCGGGCGGCGCGCAATTGAGGATTATAAAACAAAGCGACCATCTCGGCCTCGGCCAGCGTCAGGCCGTCGCCCGCATCCAGCGAGATATCTTCGCTTTGTCCCGCCAGCGAGGCGGCAAATTCTCGCGCGGCTTTGGAATCGGGCGCTCTTGCAAAAAACTCCTCCAGCAATTCATTGCTGCGGATTGCCCGAGGAGCATAAGTGGAGCAACCCGCCAGCCAGCTCGCGCTTATGGCAAGCATGGCGACTGAGACGCGAAGCCATAGGGGATGCGGCGCTTCGGCTCTCCGGCAGTTTCGATTGCATATTCGCATTTCATCCTGATCCTTTCGCAAATCAAAAGGTGTTTGTCCCAAAAACGCGCGGAAAGCAACACGCTCCGCAGGCGTTTCAAGACATGCGTAAGGGCTGTCAACAAGGCACGATGATCAGGATGGAATTTCGGGCGGACGGAAAATTTCAAACACGAACGAGGATGGGATATAGGAATCTGTGTCTATATGATGCGCGCTCAACGCCGGTGGCGGGCTGACGCAGGCCGATGACTGCTTGCCGGATACTGCCGGAAGGGATTCGCAGCAGAGACACACCAGCGGACAGGTTCCGTTTTCGGTCTCATCGCATTCGGAGGCGGGACAAGAGAAGCTCAAAGGTAGGAAGGCATAGAGCGAGAGGATCACAGCCAATACAAGCGCGCTGGCTGGCAGCTTGTTTATTGTGCGGAGTTGTGATGGGAGAGAAAGCATTCGCCCAATAAAAAATGCAAAAAGGGAACGCTTTTGAGACATTCCCTTTTTGCATTGAGTATCATTCATATTAGCCAGCCAGGGTCCGCTCATAGATCACTACGCGACGCAATCGGCGCCGATCAGGCCCGTCCGGCGCTGCCGAGGACGGCTTCGTTTTTGTGCTTCATGAGCTTGACGAGCTCATCGCGAGCCGGGCCGAGATATTTGCGCGGGTCGAATTCGCCGGGCTTTTCGGCCAGGGTCTTGCGGATGGCCGCCGTCATCGCGAGCCGGCCGTCGGAGTCAATGTTGATCTTGCAGACGGCCGACGCGGCGGCGCGGCGCAACTGTTCTTCCGGAATGCCGACGGCGTCTTTCATCTTGCCGCCGAATTTGTTAATCATCTCGACGTATTCGAGCACAACCGACGAAGCGCCGTGCAGGACGATCGGGAAGCCGGGAAGGCGTTTCTCGACTTCTTCGAGGATGTCGAAGCGCAGGGGAGGCGGTTCCAAAATGCCTTTCGCATTGCGCGTGCACTGCTCGGGTTTGAATTTATAGGCGCCATGCGAGGTTCCGATGGAGATGGCCAGCGAGTCGCAGCCGGTACCCTTGACAAATTTCTCAACGTCTTCCGGCTGGGTATAGATGGACTTGGCGGCCTCCACGTCGTCTTCGATGCCGGCCAGGCGGCCCAACTCGGCCTCGACCGTCACGTCGTATTTATGCGCATAGTCCACGACCTTCTTCGTCAGGGCGATGTTTTCATCGAATTTCAAATGCGAGGCGTCAATCATGACCGACGAGAAGCCGGTTTCGATGCATGAGACGCACAGTTCGTAGGTGTCGCCGTGATCCAGGTGCAACGCGATGGGGATATTGGCGCCCATCTCCTTGGACATCTGGACGGCGCCCTGTGCCATGTAACGCAGCATGGTCTGGTTGGCGTATTTGCGCGCTCCGCTCGAGCATTGCAGGATGACGGGCGACTTTGTCTCGGCGCACGCCATGATGATGGCCTGCAGCTGCTCCATGTTGTTGAAGTTGTAAGCGGGGATGGCATAGCCGCCCTTGACCGCCTTGGAGAACATCTCGCGCGTGTTGACCAAGCCTATTTCCTTGTAGCTGACCATTATGCAATCCTTTAATTGAAATTATTTAACCGAATTTCCGGGTTGGAAGCCCCTAACTCCGCGGCTTGAAACCCGGAACTTGGAACTCGGAACCTGGAACTCGGAACCCGGAACCCGGAACCCGGAACCCGGAACCCGGAACTCAGAACTCTGAACCCGGAACTCCGTTAGGTGGAGGTGGCGGGCGGATTTGAACCGCCGCATAACGGTTTTGCAGACCGTCCCCTTAGCCACTTGGGTACGCCACCCCGCAATTTTTCCTCACTGCGCAACCTTGAAACCGGATGATAGCCAGCGCCGGGCGTTCAAGTCAAAGGAATCTTTTAGCCCTGTGCGGCTAAACCATGGCGTATTCACTCTTGCGTGCCGCCGCCGGCTTGCGGCGAATCGGTTTGTGATGTCCGGCCAAACGCTCATGACTGCGCGCTGGAATCCGGGCGGCTGCAATGGCGTTGTCGTCCGGCGGAAGAAACGCCGATGGATTCAGATGAAAATGCGCGGCGAGTTTTTGGATGTGAGCTTTGCTCAAAGCGCGTTCTCCGCGCAGAATCGCGCCGCCCAGCTGCCGATGTCCGAGCAATCGCCCCAAATCCGAAGCGCTCAATCCAGAGTCTTCCATGATTTCTTTCAACACTTCCAGCGGCGCTAATTTTAGCTCATAAAACGGATAGCGTTCTTCCTCATAGTCCTCAAAGAGCGCCGCCAGCACATCGAGATAATCGTCCTGGTCCTCCGTTCGCCGGTCCATCACCGCGAGCGCGTCAATAACTTGCTTTGCTTTGTCGTAATCCTGCTGCTTCCGGATGGGGCGCAAAGGCCATAAGCGAATCAGGCCATCATAAGTCACTGGCATCTTTCGCGGCAGAATCCAGGCTGATGTCTTCAAATCAGTTTGTATAGCTTTCATAATTCTTCCTTCCACCGTCCTCGCGCGTATTCATCATGTGACAACATTTTGTTGCGGCAAGAAATCCGAGTCGAGCGAATTATCAAGGAATCCCCAATAAATTACGCAAAAGGCCCTGCGACTTTCGCAAACTCCGTCTGCAAAAATATGATGCTTCGCGGCGTGGCATCCGTGCTATCCGGGAAATCCGTGGTTAATTTTCAACCACGGATTTCCCGGATAACACGGATGGCAATGAACGACAACATGCTGTCACTCGGCGCGGGATAATGGTCTATTGTGCGCGGCGGTGGATTTCTGGCGATTTGTTTCGTCCGCATTACAGAAAAGTCATATTGTGTTGCGCCGGAAGTCATGATTGACATGCGGTGCGATGGAAATCTTTAATGGGCGTCACGTTTGCGTTTGATTCTGCGCTTTTTAGCAGACCTATCTGTATAGCGGGATCATGACATGGATTTCAACATCGGCGAGTGGTTCGCCTGGTATGTGGTTTTTCTTTTCATCACCACGCTTCATGAGGCGGCGCACGCCTGGGTTGCGAAACTCGGCGGGGATTTGACGGCGTATCACGGCGGACAGGTGTCCATTGATCCTTTCCCCCACATCCGCCGCGAACCGTTTGGGATGGTGCTTTTCCCTCTGATTTCGCTGTACTCCATGGGATGGCCATTGGGTTTCGCGAGTTGTCCTTATGACGCCCGCTGGGCGCGCGTCTATCCCCGGCGCGCGGCGGTGATGGCGCTGGCCGGGCCGCTTTCATCTCTGGCAATCCTGATTGTTGTCATCCTGCTGATTTGGGCGGGTGTTTGGCACGGCGTCCTCGATCGGCCCCACGAGATTAAAAAATGGGCCGATCTCGTCGCGGCGACTGAAAAAGAGGGCGTATGGATCGGCGTCGCCGCCGTGCTGAGCATGTCGTTTATCATCAGCCTGATCGGATTTGTCTTCAACCTGCTGCCGCTGCCTCCGCTGGACGGCAGCGGCGTCCTGATGTTGTTTATGAGAACCGAATCCGCGGCGCGCTATCAGATTTTCATGAGTCAGCCGATGATCAGCATTATTGGTTTGCTGATAGCGTGGCGCATTTTCGGCTATCTGTTTTCCTTCATTTATCCCATCGCTTATCATTGCCTCTATCCCAGCTGGTTGTTTGGATAAACGCTTATCCGGCACGGCAGCCGGAGCGCCGGGCGCAGGCGATGGCGTCCGGCGTCGCGGACCTCGAAGGTGTAGAAGCGGATGTGGGAGTCATAGGGCGCGGCCTGGCGGTCGCGCGGGATCAACATCACGGTCATCTGGCATGAGCCGCCGCCGAAAACGGGAGGATCGAACAAGCACTCGAAATATCCAGTTCCAGCCGCGCCGCCATTGGCGCCGCCGCCGCCCGGCGTCGCTGGTAGCCAGGCTTCCGCGCTCGAGTCCTTGACGGTGATCCCGGTTCCTTCGAGGGTGTTGATGCCGAGGACGCACGCCAGGCTCCCGACGGGGCGGACCACGCGATAATAAACGCGCACGCGCACGGGCTCGCCCGCCTCGAAGTGGCGCGTATCCGCGCCCGCCGCGCCGGTCAGCGTCACGCGTTCGATCAGCGCCTCGCCCGATCCCATGCGCACCGTGGGCCGCAGAAAGACGAGGCGCGGATCGCATTCGACGCGCTCCATCTCGGCTGCCGCGCCGCGGGCGCCGTCCTGATAGCGCTCGATGACTTCGAGCGGGGGGCCGTACGCCTGCACGCGCCCGTGTTCGAGCCATAGCGCCTTTTCGCACATCCGCTCGACGGCGTCCATCTGATGCGTGACGAGGATGATGGTTTTGCCGGCGTCGCGCAGGCGCTGAATCTTGTCGAACGACTGCAGCTGGAAATCGGCGTCGCCCACGGCGATCACTTCGTCCAGCAGGATGATATCGGGATCCAGGTGCGCGGCGACGGAAAATCCGAGGCGCACCTGCATTCCGGTGGAATAATGCTTGAGCGGTTCGTGGATGAAAGGCCGCACGCCGGAAAAGGCGATGATATCATCGAGGCGCCGGCGCGTTTCGGCGCGCGTCAGCCCCATCATCGAAGCCATCTGGTAGATATTATCCAATCCCGACAGATCCGGATGGAAGCCGGCGCCGAGTTCGAGCAGCGCCGCCACGCGTCCGCCCACCTCGAGTCGCCCGCCGCTCGGGGGCGTGATCCCCGCGATCAGCTTCAGGAGGGTGGATTTGCCCGAGCCGTTGGCGCCGATGACGCCGAGCGATTGGCCCGGCTCGATGGTCAGGTCCAGCGGTTCGAGCGCGCGAATTTCCATGATCTTTGGCTGGGGGGAGGTGGGGTGGACGGGGTGGACGGGGTGGACTGAGTGGACTGGGTGGACATTGGATGTCGGAGTGGTGGGGTGGCCTTTGATCCATCGCACAACGGTTTCCTTGATGGTTCCGCTCTTTTCCAGGCGATGCTGGAATTGCTTGAACAATCCTTGCGCGAAAATGCGGCCTTTGGGGGTTTGAAGATTCATAAGAACGCCGCCCATTGACGGTCATCAGCCTTTGCGCGAACGAAACTTGCGCGTGAAACGTCTAATCGAAAAAAGCGCTTTCGCAAAGCAAAATCGAACTGGAAACACCGGCTTCCGGTCTTCTTGAGGCGCTGGAGCATAGCCATTGCCTTTGATGATGACAAGCATAAGTCGCCCAAGGGGCGCCCAAGGGGGCATCCCAATGCAGCTACCGGCAGGACGCGGCGCCTGGACTGACAAAATAATGTCTGACAAAACAATGAAAACACGTTGCCGTTGAACCAGGCAGGAATGCCTTTGTGCTATTATTTTGTCGCACATTATTTTGTCAGACCTTTTCCAGCAAGCCAAGGTAGCTTGGCTAAGATGCGCCCGACGCCCAATGGATATAGGCTTTACACACCGGCGTGGTCCCGGTATCATCTTTTTTTTGAAAATTTGCATCTTTCCGCGTTTGGCGCCAGACATAAATCATTGACAGAGGAGCAAAAGGGATGATGAAGACCCTCCGTTTCGAGCAACAACTTTCGCGCGCTGCGCGCTTTTATTTCGTGCTGTTTTTTATCCTGCTGGCGGGCGCCTCGCAGGGACAAACATCATTGACCGTCGTTTCGCCGCGTTCGCAGACCAATGGCTACTTTGGCATTGCGGGCGCCGTCTTTCCGTCCTCTCTGCCCGGCGTCCCGGGCTCTGTCCTGACAGGCGCATCCCACGAAACGGCTCTTTCGGGTCAGACCGGCGCCGGGCGGGCGTACGTTCTCGACGCCCTGACAGGCGCTCAGATTCGGGCATTCGATTCTCCGAATCCGGAAACGGACGGCGGATTTAGCCGCTCGGTGGCCGTGATTGCGGACCTGAACGGCGATGGCGTGGCCGATATCATCATTGGCGCGCCTCATGAAGATCCGTCGCTGACGGTGGTTGACGGCGGGCGCGTTTATCTCTTCAGCGGCGCGGATGGATCGCGGCTGCGCACGCTGGTTTCGCCCAATCCGGAAACCTCCGGTTTGTTCGGCGCCTCGGTTGCGGCCGTGGGAGACGTGGATGGCGACGGCATTCCGGACATTGTCATCGGCGCGCCGGGAGAAGCCGGCGCCGGCGGCGCGGCGTCGGCCGGACGCGCATATATCATCAGCGGCGTGACGGGACAGGTGATTCATGCGCTGAATTCGCCGAAGGAAATGGCGAATGGATCTTTTGGCAGTTCGGTGGCCGGCCTGCGGGACGCGAACGGCGACAGCTATGGCGATGTCATCATCGGCGCGCCGGGCGAAGAAAGCGCCGCTTCCGGCCATGCATACATCTTCAGCGGACGGACGGGGCTGGTACTCTGGACGTTGACGTCTCCCTATATCGCCACCAGCGGCCACTTCGGCATTTCCGTGGCTGCGATTGCGGACGTCACCGGCGACGGAAGCGAGGACATTGTCATTGGGGCGAGTGGCGAAAACCTGACTCCCTCGCCCACCTCCACCGGCCTGGCGCACCTCTTCAACGGCGTGACGGGCGCTTATGTCCGGACGCTGGTTTCGCCCAACCGGCAGGCCGGCGGCAATTTCGGCGGCGCCGTCGCAAGCGCGGGCGATATGGATTTGGATGGATTCGGCGACGTTGTCGCAGGCGCTTCGGGCGAGTCGGTCGCGCCCGGCCTGGACTCATCGGGGCGCGCGTATTTGTTCAGCGGTTCGAGCGGACGCCTGATCCGGACGTTTGCCTCGCTCAATCCCCAGATCGGCGGCAATTTCGGCTTTGGCGTGGCGGGCGCGATTGATCCCACGTCCACCGGGCGCGTCCTGGCCGGCGCATACGGCGAAAGCCCGGATACCACCCATACCGCCGCAGGCCGGTTGTATTCATTCACCGTCGCGATCGAGCCGCCCCCGATCATTTCCGGGCGCGTCCTGACCGCCGCCGGCCTGCCCGTTCCCGACGTAACGATGCTCGTCAGCAATGGCATTGACAATGCGCTGACGGACGCGAACGGACGCTATCAGGTTCGCGTCTTTCGCGGCTGGACCGGCGAGATCACGCCTGCAAAAACGGGGCATAGTTTCAATCCCCATTTTCGCTCTTATGACAATGTCAATGCGGATTTGGCGAATCAGAACTTCACGGCCATTCCGCCTGTCTCCGTCGCGATTTCGGGCCAGATCACTTATCCCAACAGCGCCCCGGCCGCGGGCGTGACGATTTCCACCAGCGACAATCTCAGCAGCGCCTCGACGGACGCGAACGGCGCCTACACTCTCAATGTGCCCTATTATTGGTCCGGCGCCATCATCCCGGCCAAATTCGGCGTTTCGTTTGCGCCCGATCGCCTGACCTTCACCTCGCTGACGGTTCCCGTCGCCGGGCAGGACTTCACCGCCTCGAACCTGATGATTCATCTTTCCGGCGCCATCATTACCCTGACGTCGGGGATTGCGCCCATGGGCGTCACGCTGACAGCGGCCCCCGCCACCGGCCTGGCCGTCAGCACGGTCACCGCTGTCACCACGTCCGCGGGCGTCTTCAACCTGGCGCTGCCCTATGGATGGTCCGGCGTGGTGACGCCCTCGCGGACGGGCTTTGTCTTTGTCCCGGCGAGCCTTTCTTATGCGGCCTTGACCACGGACGTGGCCGGCGCGAGCTTTGCCGGCAGCGCTCCGGGTAGCGGGCTTTTCCTGAGTCTTTCTTCTCCCATACCTCAATCCGGCGGGGCTTTTGGCGCAAGCGTCGCCCTCGTTCCCGCCGCTCCGGGTTCCATTACGAGCGATATCCTCATCGGCGCCTCGCATGAGAGTTATCCGCTGACTTCGCTCAGCTCAGGCCGCGTGCATCTTTTCCGCGGCCAAACCGGCGCGCTGATCCGTTCGCTCGATTCTGCAACTCCGGAAACCGACGGCTCGTTTGGCCGCGCGGTGGCTTCGATCCCGGATATGAACGGCGACGGCATTGCTGAAATCGCCGTTGGCGCGCGCAACGAAGATCCGGTGGCCAATGCCATTGACGGCGGACGCGTATATATTTACAGCGGCTCTGACGGAACGCGCATGCGGACGCTGGCCTCGCCTAATCAGCAACCTTCCGGCCTGTTTGGCGCCGCCGTGGCGGCCATTCCGGACGTGGACGGCGACGGCCTGGCGGATATCGCCGTGGGCGCACCGGGCGAATCGGGATTGGCGGGCGCTTCGCGAGCTGGACGCGTTTATATCTTCAGCGGCGCGACGGGACAGCCGATCCAAATGCTTCTCTCGCCACATGAAGGAGCGAACGGCTATTTCGGCATTTCCCTGGCCGGCCTGAAAGACGTGGACGGCGATGGCGCCGGCGACCTTGCCATTGGCGCCTACGGCGAGCAAACCAATGCCTCCGGAAACGCCTACATCTACAGCGGCAAGGCCGGCCAGGCTTTGTGGACGCTGGTGTCTCCCAGAGCCATTGCGAATGGCCGATTTGGCTTCTGCGTGGCGGCGATTCCAGACGTTAGCGGCAATGGCCGCGAGGACATTGCCGTCGGCGCCTATGGCGAGAGCCTGTCCGGTTCGCCCGCCGGATCGGGGCTGGCGCACATCTTTGACGGCGTCACGGGAGCATTTGTCCGGACGCTGGCTTCGCCCAATCCCGAGGATACCGGCCAGTTCGGCCTGTCGCTGGCCGGCGCGGGCGACATGGACCTGGACGGCTATGGCGATCTGATCATCGGGGCGTCGGGAGAGACCGCCGCCGCCGGCTCGCTCGGTTCGGGCCGCGCTTACTTGTTCAGCGGCGCCACGGGATGGTTGCTAAAAACCTTTGTTTCGCTCAATCCCCAGCCCGGCGGCTCTTTTGGCATTGGCGTGGCTGGCGTTGTGGATAACGCCGCCGCAGGGCGCGTCATTGTGGGCGCGAATGGCGAGAGCCAAGACGAGGCATTTCCCGCCTCGGGCCAGGCATATATCTTCAACATTGCGCTCGAAGCCGAGCCGGTCATCTCCGGAAGCGTCCTGACGGTTTCGGGCGCGCCGGTTTTGGGCGTGACGATGGCGGCTAGCAACAACGGCGCCAGCGCCGTCACCGATGCAAACGGCCAATATAAGACGCGCGTTTGGCGCGGATGGTCCGGCGAGATCACACCCGTCAAGCCGGCTCATACCTTCGAGCCGCATTGGCGTTCTTATAGCGACGTGACTGCGGACGTGACGAACCAGACCTTCACGGCCACCCTGCCGGCTTCGCTTGCAATTTCGGGGCGGATCGCGTATGCAAACGGCGCGGCGGTTGAGGGAGTCATTGTCGCCACGAACGACAGCCTGACCTCCGCGGTAACCGATATCAATGGCGCCTACAGCCTCAGTGTTCCTTACGATTGGTCCGGGGCGATCATTCCGCAAAAATTCGACATATCCTTTGTTCCCGGGCGCTTGGAATACACGTCGCTGACTATCCCCATGGCGGATCAGAACTTCACCGCGTTTAATGAAGTTGTCCATATCTCAGGCGCCATCGTTCTTGCATCGGGCGATTCGCCGGCCAGCGTCACGATTGCGGCCGTTCCTTCGACCGATACCGTCACCACTGCGTCTCCCGTTCCCGGCGCGGTCACAATCATCACCACCGCCGCCGGTACGTATGATCTGACGCTGCCTTATGGATGGTCCGGAACGGTCACGCCCTCGAGGACTGGCTTTGGTTTTGTTCCGATAAACCGCTCCTATGCTTTCCTGATAACGGACGCAACCACACAAACCTTCACGGCTGGCCCCTTGCTGACGATCTCAGGCAGTGTGCTGACGCCTGTAAGCGCGGTGACCACGGGGCTTTCCGGCGTTTCGGTTATCGCAAGCGATCCAAGCCTTACAGCGGTTACGGACACAGCCGGCGGATACGCATTCACCGTGCCTTACGGCTGGTCAGGCTGGGTGGCGCCGATCAACCGGGCCAATGCGGAAACCTCCTATAACTTTACGCCGCCGCTTCGAGCCTTCTCCGGAATCACGACCTCTGTGAGTCGCGTGAATTTCCTGGCATGGAATGTGGTCCGCGACCAGGTGGATTTGTCCGTCTATCTGCCGCCGGTGGATGATCAGCGGCCTCTCAACATCCGGATGTATGGGCCGGATGATTTCAGCCAGGGCTTCGGCGCCGGCGTTTGCTGGGCGATGGGCTACTACGCCAAGACCTTCAATGAAGCGAAACGCCTGGGCAAGTCTGCGGCGGATTTGGCTTCCGACAAGTTACTGCAGATTAGCCCGTGGTTCCTCTATAACAACGGCGGAGCAGGCAGTTTCCATTTCACGGGCGAAATCCTGACGGGATATGGCGCCGCTTCGATGCAGACTTATGGCGCTCAAACCACAACAACCCTTGCCGGCCATTTCGCGGAAGCCGCCGGCCACAAGGCTCTGGCCTATCAGCCGATCTTTGTCCACGCGCCGGCGACGGCCGCTCTTTCCACCGGTCTTTCGTTCAAGGGTTATTACGACAATTCCACTTCCGGGCTGATCGGACTTCTGCGCGGCGGGAATTGCTTTATCCTGGGATTGCCCGTGCTGCAAACTTTCCTCACTTATTCCTCCGGCGTCTATGACGACGCCAATGCCACGGGCACGCTGCTGTATGGCTATCAGGCCGTTTGCGTCACGGGCTACGATCCGGCGCATAACGCCTTCAAATTCGTCAATTCCTGGGGAACCAACTGGGGCTTGGGCGGCTATGGCTGGATCAGCGCGCAATTCGTGCGGCGCTTCGCCGTCGAGGCTTGGCGCATTCAGGAGCCTTATGGATTCGACAGCGACCTAACCCGCCTGCCCATGTACAAGGGATTGACGCAAACGCAGTGGAGCAAAGATTATGAGATCGTTTATCGCACGCGCGGCCTGGGGAAACTGAGCGTCACCAGCGCCGGCGTCATCATCACCGGCGGCGAGGCGCGCGACACGTTGCGGATTGTAAGGCGCGTCGCATCCATGCGCGGCGAAACGATCCCGGCGATCCGTTCCGACAGTTCGCTGCAAATCTATACTCAGGCGCCGGTGGGCGCCGTGGAGGTGGCGGGAGTATTGAATTCTCTGACGGCGTCGAATTGCCATGCGGAGAGCGTCCAGGCGGCGGGCATAGGCCGGATCACAATGACGGCGCAGCCGAATGCGACATGGTTCGAATGGGCCAACCGCATCCGCACGCCCGATTTCAAACTTTCCAATCGTGCGTTCACGCGGATCGTTTCCACCGCTCCGGTAGCGTCCGCCTCGGGGGGAAGCCGCCTGCCCGCCACGGTTGTCAATCTCAATGGCGTGACCTTGAACGCGTTGATTGTTCCGGATCGCCGGATCGTCGCCGCGGTCAATTCCAGAAAAAACACGCTGACAGGCCGTCCGACGTTTGTCAGCGCCGGCGGGGTCCAGGATCAGATCACCACTGCGCCGGCGGGGGCAGCGGCGCTGGGCGGGGGTTTGGGTTCTGTGGACGGAGTGGACGGGGTGGACGGGGTGGACATGAGTTTTGCGGCGACGAGCGCCGTCTTGACGGGCATATACGCGGGGCAGATTCAGCGGCTTGCCATTAGCGGCGCCAAGATAGACAGCTGGTTGATCGCGGATATTTTGGAGTCCAGGTTCGCGGCTTCTTTGTCGGCGCGCGGCGCAGTCTTTGTGAGCAATTTCCGGACGCAGTCATTGCGCCTGCCCTTTGTGGGCGGCATCGAGGCCGATATGATCCAGAGCGGCGCCAAGCGGCTGAGCGTGTCGGCGCCGGCGGGCGACCTGGCAATCGGATCGCTCTGGGCGGACGGCGAGATTTCGGCGCTGAAAGCCACGTTCAAGCCTTACCGCGACAATAGCGGCGTGCTGCGATCCATGGGCGGATACGCCGGATTGCGCAATAGGTCCGTGACGACGCCGACGGCCATGAGCGTTGTGATTTCGGGCCTGGCGCCACAATTCAGCGCGCGCATCCCGGTGATTCAAGGCGATCTGGGCGTGAGGGGAGTCTTTTACGCCGGCGCGACGGAAGACGCCTCGGCAACGACGGCCACGCCCAATTCACGCGGGATTATCGCGCGCATTGTCACGCTGAAAAACTCGAATACGCGCGTGCCGGCGGACATCCGCGCCGCTGGCGGCCCGTTCATCGAAGGCGCCGCCTGGAGCGATCCATCGCATCCGCCGCGCCTGATCGGCGACGTCAACGCCATCACGGCAGGACGTTTTAAGTTAGAAAGCGGCAAATAAGCTGTTAGGATCTTTCAAACTGTGTTAGAAAAAGTCAAATTGAGATAGAACACGGATGGGACGGATCGGGCGGATTAACACGGATTTTTCGCAGCTTGCGCGAACGACAACATGTTGTCGCTAAATTTTTGATAAGAGAGCTAATTGCAGAAGAGCCTGAAGAATAAGGAGGCCTGCAATGTATATCAGCAAGATTGTCCTCGAAAACATTCGCGGTTTTTCTTCTCTCAGATTTGATCTCAGTCGAGAAGGCGGCAGATATGCCGGTTGGACCGTGTTCACAGGAGACAACGGGTCGGGGAAAAGCGCTTTACTGAAGGCGATCGCCATTGCGCTCATGGGAAAGGAAACGGCGCGCGCGCTGCAACCCAGCTTTGGGGGCTGGATTCGGGATGGCGCAGAACAAGGCTCTATCCAGCTGGAAATTGCCCGGTCTGAGGCTGACGATGCATTGAGCGATTCTGGCAAAGCGCCTGCAAAACCATTTCCTGCGAAAATATCCATTATCAACGGCAGCAAGGAACCCTCTTTGGAAGTTGCGCCGCCTAAGAAAAAATCCAAAACTTATGCGATGCCCGAACGCACGATCTGGTCTCATGACTCAAGCGGCTGGTTCTCGTGCGGATACGGCCCATTCCGCCGGGTACTTGGCGCTTCTGTGGATGCAATGCGCCAGATGAGCGCGCCAAGCGCAGAACGATATGTAACGATGTTCCGAGAGGATGCTTCTCTGGCCGAAATGGCTTATTGGCTGCGAGAACTAAAATATAAGGAATTGGAAGGTCATCAGGAAGCCAAGCGGCAGCTGGAAATACTCCTGGCATTACTCCAAGACAATTTCATGCCTCAATGGATTTCCGTTGATCGCGTGGATTCTGAAGGGCTTTGGCTCCGAGATCGAAATGGATTCAGTCTGTCTTGGCCGGAAATGAGCGATGGATATCGCGCTGCAGTATCGCTGCTAGCGGATATTCTGCGGCATCTCATCAGGACTTATGGCATTTCCGGGCTTCTTGCAGAAACCACTGAGGGACAATGGATCATCGCGCGCAGCGGCGTGGTTTTGATTGACGAGATTGACGCTCATCTCCATCCTGAATGGCAGCGCCAGATCGGCTTCTGGCTTAAGCGGCATTTCCCAAACATTCAATTTCTTGTTACCTCGCATAGTCCCATTATCTGTCAGGCGGCTGATGATAACGGGCTGTTCGTCTTGCCGGAACCTGGCAGCGGCCATGCGCCCCGGCAATTGACAGACGAGGAATATAAGAAGGTCATCGCGTCGCGGCCTGATACCATTTTGCTGTCATCCGCATTCGGTATGCAGAACACGCGGTCTCCTTATGCCGTCGAATCCCGGGCTGAATATGCGAAGCTAAATGCCAAGAAACGCAGCGGCGCCAAGCTGTCCCCTACAGAAAATGATAAAATAAAGCAACTGGATTGGGTCGGGCATGAGGATGAGGAGGCATAGACGATGCGTCGAATAAGGCGAGCTACATTAGATGATTCGACGCGGAATGCCCTGGCTCGAAAACAAAGTCATGTGAACTCCGCGCGCACTCGAGGAGACTTGAACGTTGAGCAAGAATGGGAAAATGCCCGCCGGACCAAGCCACTCAAAGCAGTCTTAACCGCGCTCAAGAACATGATAAACGCCCGCGAGCGCTGTATGTATTGCCTGGATTCGCACGGAACCGACATCGAGCATTTCTGGCCTAAATCCCAGTATCCTGAACGAATGTTTATCTGGCTGAATCTGCTGCTGAGCTGCGCGGAATGCCAGCGGATAAAAGGAAGTCAATTCCCGACCGCGAGTGGCAACAATCCGCTTTTAATTGATCCCACTGCGGAACAGCCTTGGGATTATCTCGATTTCGATCCGATCACCGGAAATCTCGTCGCTCGATTTGACCCGGTTCAGGATGGATATTGCAGCAAGGGAATTGCGACTGTGGAGACGCTGCAATTGGATAAGCGAGAGGCATTGGCGGCAGGATATAAGAAGACTTATCGTCGCTTGGCTAATCTAATCAATGAGTATTTGGAAAGCGCTCTTGCATGTTCGCAGAAATTTGTTCAATCGCTGTTTGAGGCCGACGAACATGGCCTGTTGGGATGGTGTTTCCACGGGAATGGGCAAAAAGAGGCCCCGTTTAGCAAATTACGGAGCGGCGATCCTGAGACATGGAGCGCTTGTATCCGACTTATCGGATCGTAAAGCAATCAGCAATGGATTTCCTCTCTCAACTCAATCCTACCCAGCGGGAGGCGGCCGGCTGCGTCGAGGGGCCGCTGCTGATCATCGCCGGCGCGGGCAGCGGCAAGACGCGCGTAATCACGCATCGCATCGCGCACCTGCTCGCGCATTGCGGCGCGCAGCCGTGGAATATTTTCGCCGTCACCTTCACCAACAAGGCCGCCGAAGAAATGCGCCGGCGCGTGGTGGAGCTGCTGGGCGAGGACCCCGGCACGTCGCTTCAGATATCCACGTTCCATTCCGCATGCGCCCGTCTGCTGCGGCGCGAAAGCTACAAACTCGGCCTCGCGCCCGGCTTCTCGATCTGCGACGATTCGGATCAGGTTGCGCTCCTCAAGGATTGCCTGAACACGCTCGAAATCGAGCACGACACGCTGCACCCGCGCGCCGTGCAAAACATCATCACGCAGAGCAAGATGCGTCTGCTGGGCGCCGATGACTACGCCCAGGCCGCCGAGACCAAACGAGACAAACTGGCGGCAGAGGTTTTTGCGCTCTATCAAAAGCGCCTGCGCGAAAGCAATGCGGTGGACTTTGACGATCTGATCGGCCTCGTCGTCCAGCTCTTCGAGGAATCGCCCGAAACGCTGGCCGAATATCAGCGCCGCTATCGCTATGTCCTCGTGGACGAATATCAGGACACCAACTACGCGCAATACCGCCTCGTCGAGGCGCTGGCGCGCGAACATCGCAACCTGTGCGTCGTCGGCGACGAGGACCAGAGCATCTATTCCTGGCGCGGCGCCGAGATCAGCAACCTGCTCGACTTCCAAAAGCATTTCCCCGAAGCGCGCGTTCTCCGGCTCGAACAAAACTACCGCTCGACGCAAGCGATTCTCGAGGTGGCCAACGCCTCCATCCGCTTCAATCAGGAGCGCCTTGGCAAAACGCTTTTCACCGCGCGCGAGGGCGGCGCCAAGCCCATGCTGATGACGGCGGAAAACGCCAACGACGAAACGCGCATGATCGTCGAACGCGCCCTCTGGCATCACGCGCATGGAATTCGATTGCGCGACATGGCGATCTTTTACCGCGCTAATTCGCTGTCGCGCCCATTCGAAGACGAATTGCGCCGCAACAATGTGCCCTATCGCGTCATCGGCGGCGTGCGGTTCTATGATCGCGCCGAGATCAAGGACCTGCTGGCTTATCTGCATCTAATCGAAAATCCGGACAATGCGCTTGCCTTCATGCGCGTCATCAACCGTCCGCGCCGGGGATTGGGCGAAAAGAGCGTCGCGGACTTGCAGCGGCTGGCGGACCATTATCATCTTTCCTGCTTCAAGGCCATTGCGCGCGGAACCGAAGAACGCAAAATCACAGGCGCAACGGCGAAGAAACTCGGCGAGTTCCATGCGATGGTCGAGGCATGGCGCAAACAGCGCGCGGCTGGCGCCTCGCCCTCGGACATGCTCGCCTCGATTCGCAAAGACACGCAATACGAGGAAAAGATTGGCGATCCCAAAGACTTCGAGGTGGTGTCGCGCAAGGAAAACATTGACGAATTCGCGACGGCCATCAAAGAGTTCGAGTCCACGAATCGCACGGCGGAATTGGGCGATTTTCTGGAGATGGTCAGCCTCAGGTCGGCTGTGGACGAGATGGGCGAAAAAATCGTCCAGGACTCGATTCTCCTCATGACGCTGCACTGCGCCAAGGGCCTCGAGTTCAAAGTCGTCTTCGTCGCCGCGGTCGAGGAGCCGATCTTCCCCAATCACCGGGCGCTCAACAATAAAGGCGATTTCGAGGAAGAGCGCCGCCTGTTCTACGTCGGCGTCACACGCGCCGAGGACCATCTGTATCTTTCGCGCGCCGAATCGCGCTTCCGCTTCGGCGCCAACCAATTCAACAAGGTCTCGCGCTTCCTCACCGAAATCCCCGCCGAACTGCTGGCGGATTATGACCGATACGAAGAATTGAACTACGCCTACGGCGACGAGAGCGGCAACGGCAAGCCCTCCGGTTTCGGCGGAAACTTCGGCAAAGACTCCTGGCAATCCCGCAACCGTCTCTCGTTTGATCGCAATCCACAATTAGCAGTCCCTGGACTTCAATCTTCAATCCGCGGTTCAAATCCAGAAACTGGAAACCCCAAACTCGGAACTCGGAACCCGGAACTCGGAACTCGGAACCCGGAACTCGGAACTCGCCCCGTGCGCTCGAGCGTCTTCGACCTCCCTAAATCCGCATCCGCCCCGCACAGCGCCTACATAAAAGGCGAGCGCGTCAGCCATCCCATCCTCGGCGAAGGGACCGTGGAAGATATCTTGAAAACCTCCGGCCACAAGACGATGATCATGATCCGTTTCGACGGCGGCGAGACAATGGCCATGGCTGAAAAGCAGGCGAACCTCAAAAAGGTCTAATCATTTTGCATTAGGTGGGAGGCAAACCTATGATTGTAGAAATCTCGATAAGCAATTTCAAGGCGATCAGGTATCTCGATCTTCGACTGGATGATTTCCATATTTTAGCCGGGCCCAACGCCAGCGGTAAAACCACCTTTTTGGAAGCCATTGATTTCGTAAAGGACTGCTTGCGCATAGGGCCGAGGAATGCTGTCGAGTTGCGTGTGCCGGATTTTGATGATTTGACTTACATGCGTGAGGGTGGCGAAATTATCATAGCTTTTTGGCTGTATTTGCCTGAGATAAATTCCAAATATAGTAAGGGGGTTATTGGATATTTCCTGGCAATTGGGAAAGATGAGCAACTGGGAGTGCATATCACGACTGAAACCTTGACTGCCTTTCATGAAGATAAGATATCATCCTATAAGAAGCGCGTTGGAGAAGACTTGGTGAAAAAATCGAAGAAAGCTTATTACTACCAACGCGAAGACGGCGCCTATAAAGACTCTTTTGTATTTGGAATGGATAAGCTTGCCTTGTCATTAACTCCACCTGATGAAAAACGCTATCCAACAGCCAATGCTGTCAAACGCTTCTTAATGGATAACATTCGTTATATCCAGCTCAACAGCCGCGCCATGCGCTTGCCATGCCCAGTGACTCAAGGTATCAAACTCGAACTAGACGGCTCGAATCTGGCTCGCGTTGTTGGATGGCTTATAGGAACAACCAAAGGCAAGAAAGAATTAGCCAGTAAATCCAGGAATAACGCAGGTAAAATCGCCAGCCGCGTGGTCAATGGCAAAAAAACCTCGGTATCCGGGAGCGCTTCAAGCGACGTAATAGAGAGATGGACCGATCATCTGCGATATGCATTGCCGGACTTGAAGGAAATCGCCTGGAATAAACGGGAAGCGGACAATGCGGAATATATAACCCTAAAATACGCAAACGGATTAGAATGCCCTTCTTGGCTGCTGAGTGATGGTACGCTGCGGATGCTTGCGCTAACCCTTCCGGCATTCCTGGCCCCTTCGCCAGGTATCTATATGGTTGAAGAACCAGAAAATGGGGTTCACCCAAAAGCGCTAGAAATCATTCTCCGCTCTTTGTCAACTATTCCCGATTCACAGACATTTGTGGCTACGCATTCTCCTCTTGTAATTCAACAAATGGGCAAGGACTCTTTGCTCTGTTTTTCCAAAGACGAATTCGGAGTGCACGTCATCCCTGGCAAGGATCATCCCTTTCTGAAGGATTGGGACGGCACACCTGATTTGGCCACTATTTTTGCGGCGGGAGTGCTGGGATGAGCCCAAAGGATCTTTTTGTTCTTACAGCAGATGCCGATGCTCAGGCTGTTATGGATTCTGTTCTTAACAGGCCTGATTCATTGGGAATACGTCGAATCACATTTGATATTGACCGACATCCTGGAAGAGATTCTGGCATGGTGCAAACAGGATCGGACTTGGTTCGTGCAAGAAAAGGTTTCTATAACAAAGCGCTGCTAATATGGGATAATCATGGATCAGGTTGGGAGAAACACTACTCCCCACAAGAGTCTCAATTGCAGATCGAGAAAAAACTGGCAGATGTCACTTGGAAAAGCCATAGCTCCGCTATTGTGATTGTGCCGGAATTAGAGGAATGGCTTTGGCATAATAATGCATCAATATCGGGCTATTATGGAATAGCCCCACTGAAATTGAAACTCTGGATAGAAGAATTCGCATTAATGAGAAAGAAATCAGCCACAGAGGCAAAACTCCAGACGCCCAAGGAATTATTCGAGTATATCATTAAGAGGAAAACAAAAAATACTATTTCTCCAAGAGACTTTAAGCATATCGCAGCCAAGGCTAGTTTGCGTGATTGGCGGCGAAGTTCGAGTTTTGATGCCATCGCAAGGACGCTTGCAGGTTGGTTTCCAATCCGATGAAGGGCAGAATTATTTAATTGGCTAAAAGCATCACAGTAAACGAATATGATGAAATGACTATGCCCTTCGATTCGGGATCGGCATCCAGCTGGCGCGCCAGGAGATGGAACTCAACGGCAATCCGCCGATTGAATTCGACGCGGAGGACGCGCGCGTGGGCGTGGTCTTGAAAAAGGCAATATGAAGCGCGTGATAAGGAATCTAAGATGACGACTGCCGAACGGGCTGCAGATCATTTCAAGTTAACCATAACGGCCGCTGGCAAGACCGCCATAGAAATCAGCAGCCGGTAGGACAGACCTTGCTGAGAAACCGAGAAACGATCGCGGGAAATGCGCTTGCGTTGAATTTAGCATTTTTGCTAAATTGCTTTTTCAGAGGGCAGCATGGAGCCATCAAAAATCTCCAGCGCCGTCGAAGTTGTTTTTTCCGCGACCATCGCGGTCAATCCCCCGTTATTGAATGGCTGCGTGAGAGTGATGATGTCACCCAAGCGAAAGCAGGGCAACGCTTTCGGTCACTTGCAAGCGAAGGACATGCGTTGAATCGCCCGCTCGCTGAACATGTGGAAGGCGATATATATGCTCTTCGGATAAAATCCTCGAGCAAACGGCAATTCAGGATATTTTACTTTTTTCATCATCGCACAATGGCAATCTTGACTCATGGTTTCTTAAAGGCCAGTGACAAAATTCCACCGTCTGAAATCGCAAGAGCCAAGAGATATCGCGAGCTATTTGTCTCAGACCCGGATAGATATACTTACAAGCGATAGCCAGGAGGATAACCGATATGAAAACAGCGAATGCATTGGAAATATTCAACCGTCTTTTTGTGGATGGCAATGCAAAGATGGAACGGCTGATTAAGGAAGAGGAACGCAAAGCCGGAATCGCTCAGAAGATCTACAATCTGCGAAAAGCGCGCGGCCTGACCCAAAATCAGTTCGGAAAGAAGATCGGCACAACGGGCTCGGCGATATCACGGTTAGAAGACACGGATTACGACTGGCATCAATCGCTGGAAACATTGCGAAAGATCGCGGAGACTTTTGGATGTGATTTCAGCGTGGAACTAAAAGAGAGCCCGCCGTTCTGGATCGAAGCATCCGCATGCTCACAAAAACATGGTCATTTCGTGCAATCAAGGTCGTACGGAAATTGGCAAGACAATTTGCCAAAGATTCCACGAGGCAAAGCAGTTGCAGCGAATGAAAAACTGGCGCTAGCCGCCTAAGGAGGAATCACCATGTCCGCCATAATGGAGTTGGTCAATTTCGCGGTAGAAAGTCTTCAAGTGAAATGGAGAGGGGATGAGCTTGATCTCTCCAAAACGCCTCATCGTGTGGGCATAGACTACTCAATATTCGCCGAGAAGAAAATGGATTATTTGCTCAAATTATCGCTCTTCGTCAAAGTCACTCCAGCAAAGGAGGACAAAGGATATTCAATCGAAGCTCGGGTATCTGGAATATTCTCATTTCCAAAGAACTGTCCTCGTGAGGATATTCCCGGCATGTTGCTGATGAATGGCAATGCCATGCTTTACGGAATTCTTCGAGGGCACATCGCTATGGTCACTGGAATATTCGCGCCTGGACGCTTCATGCTCCCGACGCTGAATATCGCGGAAATGGTGGAATCAATCGAAGCGCGGAAGCAAACAATGCGGAAGGAAAAGCCCCAAGCGCTAAAATGGGCGAGCAAGACAATTAAGCAAAGAGTCCATAGCAAGCGCGGTGGGATCAAATCCTGAGAATCGAAGGCGCGACGCTGACCGATCCGATCAAGGATCAAAAGGAAATCAAAGGGCCGCTGTATGACTGTTTGCATCTGCTGGACGATGTCTTCCGCGCCCATATCACCATCGCCACGGACATCCGGTCGCAATCGCTCGAACAGCGGCGCCCCGATTATCCTCTGTCCGCGCTGCAGCAGATTGCGCGTACAGCCGATTATGCGCACAATACGACGTTACGCGGGCATGACGAATCCCATTTCCTTGAGGGCCGTTCGAAAGGCGCGCTCGTTGCGTCGGGCAACAACCAGGAAGCGCTCGCCGGCATGGCGGCAATATTTTCCGGCTCGAGGATCATGAGCGATCAGGAGCGCCGTACGCTCGTCACGCGTTTCGACGAGCCAGGCGTCCTCCCGTCCGGAGATGGCCGAGGCCCCGCCCGCCAAGTCCGAGAGAAAAACGCTCACGGGTTGCGGAATCTCACCCTCTGCGTTTATGTTCAAGAACTCCGTGATTTCCTCCAGCTTGCCCCCACCTTCGATAAAATCAAGAAGGCGTCGCGCCTCCAAGCGCCAGATAGCGTCGCTTTGGCGCGCGGCGAAGCGGTCGAGCATGGAAGTCTCCGCCGGCGTCAGGGCATGATGCTCCAAGACCGCCAGATCGCGATTGGGCAGGACGCGAAACAACGAGCGCTTCGGCGCGGGCGGCGGCGCGTAGGTTTCGTTGACGCCCAGGCAAAATGCGCCCAGCGGATTGAGGCGGATATGGAGAAGGCCGTCATAGCGGCCGCAAAAACTCAAGTCGTCTATGCCCCAGGACTCGTGCAACTCCGGCCAGAGATGATGCGGCCATGTATAAGCGATATCCACCAATCCCAATGTGGCCATGGATTCCATGAAAAAGGCGCGCATATATTGGCGCTCTAAATCCTGGCCCACGTGCGAGTAGCCCATGCTCCCATACTGCTTCTCTAAGAAATATAAATCCCAGGGATTCTCGCTCACGCGGAAGCTCAAGCCGCTGGCCAGCAGGAAACGAAAGGCTTCGCTGAATTCGATCCATTGACCGATGGGCCATCGGCGCATGGATTCGGCGATGGCGTCCCTGCGTTCGTAAGGCGGCGTCATGGAACGCCCGCCTTTGCCCGACTGCCCGCGGATGTTTGGGATGCGGTTGAACTCGTCAAAGTCATCGTCAAAAAGAAACTGGTTGAATCCCTCGCGCAATGCGTCGGCGTCCGGAGCGTTGACAACGCTCTTGCCCGCGGCGGTCAACCGAAGATTCCCGGCGGTTGCTTTGCACCAGCCGCACTGCTGAACCAGCGCGCCCCAGGCGTGCGCGCGCACGGCGCCGGGCGACTCATACCATTGAGAGGCGCGATACGGCTCGTCGTCCGATTCCAGATCGAAGTCCGGCGCCGCCAGCGATTGGCCCATCAAGCGAACCGCAGCGTCCGTCGGACGGCGGCTTTTTTCCGTCACTCGCAGTTTGTCCGATTGCGCCAGGATCAGGATTCGGCGCAGTTCCTGAAGAACGATTGCCTCTCCCTGATAGACATGAATCCCGCGATTTTCTTGGCCGCTGCCGTGGAAATGGAGACGGGGCTGGAAACGATCGGGAATTGTTTCGGCGGATCTAATAACCAGCGGCGGCGCCGCCGGCAGCAACTCCTTCAGCCGAACAGCGATGTCCTCGGCCACGCTGGTTCCTCCAGGGGCTGCGAACAACACAAGATGGATTAGTTCGGCCTCGCGAGAACGGAGATATGGGATCGCTTCAGGACACTGCTGCCCATATTTCGCCCGAAAAGAGTCTGGTCGCACTGTCTCGCTGCCATGAACCGCTTCGGACAAAAACAGGCGCTGCCCGGGTGTCAAGAGCGCAAGCCACTCAGGCAAATACTTCTGGAAATAGGTCTCGATAGCGGTGATTACTTCAGCCTTGCGCACCGGGATTTTGCCCATGCCCGCCTTCTTCGCCATGGTCTTCAGCGATTCACTGCTCAAAGCCTCCAGTACTTCCCTCAGTTCCATACAGCGATCCTTGATTAGTTTGTCGCAAACAACTATTTCCCCTGAATTCCCGCCACGCTTATGCCCATCGCCGCGATCTCTTTGCCATCCGGCGCGCGCCAGGGCTTGTCGCCGAAGTTGACGGTGACGGCGGCGCCGTTGGCGAAGGTGGTGCGCTGGACGTCGCGGTCGGGGGTCAGGAATTCGTGGTTGGTCATTTCGGAGTAGCCGGTGGCGCGGGCGATGGGGCAGGTGTTTTTGTAGCTGTGGGCGAAGCGGTCCTTGTTCTTGTTCCAGAAATCGCGGTTGAACATGAACATCGTTCCGGCGCCGTAGAGGGCGTTGAAGCAGTCGCGCTTGTCCCAGAGCGCGGGCAGCTTGTTGTTGTAGTCGCCCCAATACCACTGCGCGACGACGCAATCGTGATAGACCAGTTCCCACAGCGGCAGGCGATAGCGGTGGCCGAGCTGGAATTTGGCGACGCGCTCGGGGACTTCGTCCAGGATTTTTTGCATGTCACGCCCGGAATCGGGACAGCGATAAGGCCCCAAACTCATCATGCCTTCGTAGTAGTGCAGGAATGGAACCGAGGCGTCGTGGCCGGTTTCGCAGCCGGTGACGAGTTTCAATTCGCGTGAAACCACGTCCAGCAGTTCCATCTTGTATTGGCGGCTTTCCGTGCGCGTCATGGGGTGATCGGGGGAATAGCACTCGCGCCAGGGCGAGGCGGTCGTCGTGTAAATGAAGCGGCAGCGGAAAGGGCGGTTCTTCAGGTCTTCGGGAATGCGTTTGCGGGCGTAGGCGGGCGCGACTTTGTCGCAGAGGGTGCCGCACGGATACATGACGCCGTCCTTGCCGCGCACCTGCCAGCCTTTGACCCAGTCTCCGTTTGCGCCGATCATGATGTCCTTGGGCCAGCCTTCCTGCGTCCAGTCGCCGTGCGTGCGGCCGCCCAGTTTTTCGGCGATGACCTTCGGGTCCATCAGGTCCTGATAGATGTCGTAGCGGCTGGTGAGGACGCCGGGGATTTCGTTCATGGCGCGGATGGTTTCCGCGCCGCCGCCGCTGCTCCAGAGGATGCGCTCGATGCCGGCGGACTGCATCTCCTTGATGATTCCGAGTTGGTCCTTGTCCCAGCACCAGACGTTCACGGCGCCGATCAACAGGTCCACATTGGGAATCTCTTTGCGTTTTTCAGCGAGGGTTTTAAGGAGGCCGATTTGCTGGGCGTAGGCGCGATAGCGTTTGCACATCGCGACGTGTCCGCCTTTGTCGAAGAAGATGTAGCGAATTTTGCGCTCGTACCCGAATTGTTTTTTCTGCGAATCCCACACCGGCGCGACGCACAGTTTTCCGTCGAGGCGCTCTATGCGGATTTGCGCGTCGTCAGGCGTTTCGAGGATCGCCATCTCAGCGCGCTGGCCGTCGGTGGCGCCGAAGAATGCCATGCAGATGCCGTGTCCGCCGTAAGCAACGAGCGAGAAAGGATTAATGCCAGCATCCTCGACGGGATACGAGATGCCTTCGTTCATCGGAATGACAAGGTAGGTTCCCGGTTCGCTGACGAAGGGTTGGGGGAAGGTTATGCGCCCGTCCATCTCGGCCTTGGGATCGCCCGACAGCTCGATGGCGAATTCAGGCTTGTCGCCATCCAGGCGCAAAATAGAGCGGAACTCAACCATTGTGGGGGCGTGCATCCAGGAGCATTCGATGGCGTCAGGGCTGGCGGCGCCAGGGCTTGTAGCGCCGGCTCCGACTTGTCCGACGGGTCTGACGGGTCCGACCGGTCCGACTGATCCGGCTGAAGCGCCCGAGGCGTTTGCCTTGGCGCTCAGCAAAATGCATTCTCGCGCCAGCTGTCGCTGACGCCAGGTTTGGCCGGCGCGTTTGTCTTTGACAGCGAACGTGCCGTCCGAGGTGTCCATCGTCACTTCGAGCGCGGCGTTGGCGACTGATAGCGTCTTGGGCAAACCTTGCGCCATGCGCGAGGCGGCTTCGCCCGTCTTGACGAGTGTGACGTCATCCACCCAGACCGTCGCGGGACCATATCCCGTCAGGCGCGGCTGCATGGCGACGCAATTGGCGGGGATGATGAATCGCGTTTTCAGCAGCCGCCATTGCGCGGTTTCGTTGGATGTCTTTGAGCCATAGGTCCACTCCAGAGTCTTCCCTTTATCATCATAAGTCGTGGCGGAAATTTCCACGCGGCCCGTTCCCTGGAGTTTCACCCACGCCTGCAATTCAAAAAGATCGCCAGGCTTGACCGGGAGCCGATTCGGTGAATTGACGCTCCAATCATTGCTGCCGCGATGCGCGATGCGCAGGCAGCGCGCGCCGCCATGCGGCCCGCTCGATTCAATCGCGGCCTCTCCCATTCCCTTGTCGCGCGACCAGAAATCCAGCCATCCGGCGGGCTTGCCGTCCTTGACTTCCTCGAAACCGCCGTTGGCCAACAGATTTTTCCCTTCGGGTTCAGCCGCCAAGCCTGAGCCCGCGCTGGCTGCCAACAACATGCAGGAATAAAGGAGCCAAAATGATGATCGCATCGCTATCCTCCCATAAGATTGATGTTGATGCAGGATTCTACGATCCTTGTTTGGACGCAAAACATGACGCATGCGAATATGTGGCGACAACGCCTTCTTCTTTCAGTTCATGCTGGGACCGGGCACAGGAGAAGGAATTATTCCTCTCTTTATTAGCCACTGATCAATCAGCCTATAGATATTGTCTATCTCCTCATCGGTATGACCATGCGCGCGCATCCATTCCTCGAATGGCCGTTCTCCCGCCATCATTCGAGTCACAAGATCCTGAAGCTGAAGCTCGGAGAAATCGCAAATCCCAAGCAATTCCTCCTGCTTGGACGGCACAATGCCATCAGCCATTAGTCCCAGCAATTTGCTACGATTCTCTCGAATGAGCTGCTCCATAAGTCCTTTGACTGCGACTTTCCGTTCCGGAGCAAGGCGGCGCATTTCCATTTGATTGTCTAGTTGGTGTTTCATCCAGCTGATTCCACCGTTAGTCAGCCAAGTTCGAAGATCATCCACCGAGGTTCCCGCGTGTCTGAAACGGTCATTTTTCAGAACGTCAAGCATATACTCGAAAGTGCGGCGTAGATGCTCTTCCCAGCGGTCCTCTTCCAAATGCTCAATCAGCGACATGATGATCACTCTCCGTTGAAATCTATGATCTGGATTTTCGCCGGTTCTCCGCCTTCAATCAATCCCCGAATTAGAAGATCTCTCCCTGATAGAGCCGCCTTAAAAACTCCTCAACCGGCAGCACGTCTACACCATCGAAATGATAAACCCTCTTCCCTGTATAAATCCCAAACATCTTGTCCACTTTGAGACGTCGAGGCTCTTCGCCCAGTATACGCATGGCGCTTTCCCATTTGCGCTCCCACTTCTCCGCCAGTTTTATCTCCAGGCAGACCACTCGGGCCGCTTCGCCGCCTTGAGGCTTCCGGGTCTCGATCACGAAGTCCACTTCGGCGCCGTCGCGAGTGCGGTAGTAATAAATCGAGCGGTGCTTTTCCTGGGTTTCATTATAAACACGCAGTTCATGATAGAGGAAAGTCTCCAACGCCGCGCCTTTCCAGAGCCTGTCCGCAGGATCGAAGAGCAGTCCGGCAGCCGCCCGCGCCACGCCGGGATCAAACCAGAAAAACTTCGGATGCGATTGCTCGCGGATCTTCACTTGCGGGCGGTAAGACGGGAGAAAACGACCGAGCAAAGTATCTTCGAGGATGGAAAAATACACCTTGGCGCTGCTGCGGGGAATCGCGGCATCGCGGGCGATGCTTAGGACATTGACCGCTTGGGCGTTGACCTGACCGGCGACTTGAAGAAAACGCAGGAAGGGCGGCAGGTTTCGAACCGCTCCTTCTTCTTTGATTTCCTCCCTGATGTAAGTGTTGGCGTAGGCTTCGAGTATCTCGGGCGCTCCCTTGGGATCGGCATGAACCAAGGGAAGGCTGCCCCATTCCAGGGCGCGATTCAGATCGAAGGAATCCTTGATCTCCCGCCACGAAAACGCCTCCATTGTTCGTGTCACGGCGCGCCCAGCCAGAAGGTTTACGCCGCCGCGGCGGAGTTTTCGCGCTGACGACCCACACAAGGCAAAGCGCCATTTTCGCGTTTCCATCAGGCGATGGACTTCATCGAGCAAGAGGGGAATCTTTTGTATCTCATCCAGCGCCACCCACGCTTTTTCTGGAAGATTTCCGGCTATCGCCTCCAGGCGGCCTGGCTCGCGCATCAGCTCATGACACAGCGAGGCATCGAGCAGATCGAAATATGCACAGTCGCGAAAAGTTTGGCGCAGCCACGTGCTCTTGCCGGACCCGCGCGGACCAAAGAGAAAGAATGACCGTTCCGGTGGTTTTAACAGCCGCGAAATCGTAGGAATAGACATGGCGATATGACAATTATGTTGTAAATTTGTCGTGCAAATTTACAAGAGAGTTGCAAATCCGCAGTGACACGTCAACCGCTATTTCGCCTCCCCGCTGAAAAGCCGCACTGATTCGATCAAGCCGACAAAGTTCGGCGGGGTTTTGTTTTCCAGGACTTTTGACTTCAGGTCGGCGCCGATTTGCATCGAGTCGTTCGGGTCTTTCGTGATGAAGGCGTGCAACTTGGCTTCGCCGGCATTCTGGCCGTTGATTTCGAGCGTGAGGCGCTTGTCGCTTGTGATGCGCGCCACGAGATGGCGCCATTCGCCCGTGATGGATGTTTTGGCCTGCACGCTTGACGCCTTGCCTTGCGAAACGACGGTGAAGACGGGGCAGCCGTTTTCGAGATGCAGGCAATAGCCCATCGTCGGGCCGCCGCGCGCCAGCAGGATGCCGTCGGGCTTTTCGGACTTGAAGGCGATCTCGATGGTCCAGCCCGCGACGTTGGGCGCGAGGCTTGGCGTCTTCGGGACTTCAATATATCCCTGGCCGTCGAAGCGGCGCGCCTTGTGTCCTTCGCGCCCGTCGGCCAGCGGGGCGCCTTTGGCTGCGCCGTCGTTTCCCTTGCCCGAGGCGTCCGCGACTTTGTCGCCTGCGTCTTTGTCGAAGCGATAATCGAGCACCCACGCGTTGAGCGGTTTGCCCGCCTCGCCCGCTTCCGTGCCGCCCTCCGCTCCTCCTCCTCCTTCGCCTTGATTTGAGCCGTCGGCAAAATCCGGCACGCGGAACGCGATGGCTTTGGCCTGGCGCTCGAACTCGGCTTCCATTTCCTTGCGCAGAGATGCGGCGGACGGGTCCTTATACAGGTTCTTCAACTCGTAGGGATCGCCCTTCACGTCGAAGAGTTCGGTCCATTCATCGTGTCCGGGATACCGGATCAGCTTGGCGGTCTCGGTCCGCACGGCCTGCGTCATGGGCGTTGCGAAAGCGCGCTCGGAGAAATAACAATAGAAAAACGCTTTGCGCCAATCCTCCGGCGTCTTGCCTTCGAGCAACGGACGCCAACTGCGCCCGTGCATTTCTTTCGAGACAGGCAAACCCGCGAAGTCGAGCCAGGTCGGCGCCAGATCCACGTTCAGGACCATCTGATTGAGCTTCGCGCCTTTGAGTTTGAGGCGCGGGTAACGCAGCAGGAGCGGGATCCGCAGGCTTTCCTCGTAGGCCGAGCGCTTGTCGCCCAGGCCGTGTTCGCCGAGGTAGTAGCCATTGTCGCCGGCGAAAACGACTACCGTGTCATCGGCCAGTTTCAGATCGTCGAGCGCCTTCAGAATGCGCCCGACGTTGTCATCCATCGCCGCCAGGCAGCGGAAGTAGTTCAGATTGGTTTTCGATTTGTCGGGCTTGAAGGCGGCGACTTCCTTGCTGTTGGGGGCGCCGCCTTTGTAGATCGCCGGCGCGCCCATATTCGGAACCGTGCGCGCTTCCTGGCCTTCGAAGTCGTTCTTGCGCCGCTCGGGCGGATCGCAAGGTCCATGCGTCGCCTTGTAGCCGATGGTCAGCGAGAAGGGCTTGTCTTTGTTGTCGCGGATAAAGCCGAGCGCATAGTCCGTCGAGACGTCGTCAATCCATCCCTTCGTCGGCGTCAGCGCTCCGTTGATCTCGAAGGGGCAATCAACGTAATGGCCCTGTCCGATAAAACTCGCGGAGAAATCGAATCCGGGGCGCTGGCCCTTTTGCGAGCCCATGTGCCACTTGCCGATGTAGCCGGTTTTGTAACCGGCGGCGCGCATCAGACTGGCATGAGTGACGTTGTTTTCCGGGAACGCCGTGCGGTTGTTGACGATGCCGTTGACGTGTCCGTATTGGCCCGTCAGGAAGGTGGCGCGGCTGGGTGCGCAGAGCGAATTGACCACGAAGGCGTTGCGGAAATGAACGCCCTCGGCGGCGATGCGGTCGAGGTTTGGCGACTTGAACCAGGGAAAGCGGGCGCGCTCGCCCTGTTCGCGCTGGAGAAATCCCATCGCATCGTAGCGCTGATCGTCCGTGAGGATGAAGACAAAATTCGGCCGGCGCGCGCCTGCGGCGGGCGGCTGGCTCCGCAGAGGATTCGCGAGCAGGCAGGCCGCACCGGTGGCGCCGGCGGCATTTAGAAATTGGCGGCGGTTGATCATGATGTTGTGTCTCCATTTTGAATATTGTCGGCGCAACTTGGTACTCTGATTCATAAAATTGGCGACGATATTTTGCCAAGGGCGAATCTATTGCGGTCAGAGGCGGCGCCAGCATTTGGAGTGCGGTTGCTTGCTGCCGCTTTTGCTACGATTTTTTATAAGATTGGCGAAGCTAAAGCGGCAGCAAGCAACAGCACTCCAAATGCTGGCGCCCTGCCTGGCCGCAATAGGCCTCTCTTCCACTTATGCAGAATTGCGATGAATAGATGTCATCATGCAAGCAAAGAATAGGACATAGATCGCGTTGGTCACAAAATTCCATCTCCTTAAAGCCATTGCCGGCAGGTTCATCGGGAGGGCGCGCGCCGTCCGCGAATGACGCTGCCGTTCAGGTTGCTGCCCACAAACCACGAGCCATCGTCCGAAAGGAAGCATTTATCCCGCCAGACATCACCCTTCGCGGCGCCCGCGGCGTTCTGTTTCGGCCATTTCAGAAGCAGCATGTTTCCCTGCCGCTCCCAGGCGCCTTCGCTGTCGCTTTTGGTGATTTTGCCATCCGCGTGCAATGTAATGCAGCAGTCTTCGCTGAAGTCCACCGAAAAAAGCCAATCGCCCGCCACGCTCTTGCCGTCCCTTGCGTCCCTTGGGTCCCTTGCGTCCCTTTGCACGCCGCCCCCTGCGCCAGCCCCCGCTCCAACCGCCCCCGCAATCGGCTCACCCGGCAGCGGCCAGCCCGCTTCATCCCAGATGATGGGACGAATCTGAAGCGTGGCCGCCCCCTTATTCGCGGCGTCATAGAAATGATGGACCAGCCAATGCCGTCCGCCTTGCGTCAGAACCGAACAATGCCCCGGTCCGCGCACCTCGCCGTATCCGGCCAATACCTGCGTCGCGCCGCCTTCAAGCATCGGCTTGCCCGCGCGGTTGAGATAAGGCCCGACGATATTTTTCGCGCGCCCAACCATGATCCGATACGTGCTCTCGACGCCTTTGCAGCACTGGTCGAATGAGACGAAGAGATAGGAGTATCCTTCGCGGCGGACGATGTATGGCGCCTCGACGGAAGGCGGATCGCGGCGTGTCGCGATGGAGATCATTTTCGAGCCTGCCAATAATTTCCCGGTGGACGGGTCCAGACGCTGCAGCTTGATGCCGCTCCAAAACGATCCCCACACAAGCCAGGATTGGTTCTGTTCATCGGCGATGAAGTTCGCGTCAATGGCGTTCCAGTTGTCCTGCGGCGGGCGCGACTCGACGACCTTGCCCATGTCCACCCATTTGTAGTCCTTGCTTGCCGGATCGAGCGTCGCGTTGACGGCGAGGCCGATGCATGAGCGGTTCTTGCCGAAGGTCGAGACGGAATAGTAAAGCTGATAGCGCTTGTTGTAGAACGAAGCGTCCGCCGCCCAGATGTCCTTCACGCCGGGAATCTCCTGGCTGGCCCATTCGGGAACTCGCTCAAAAACCGTACCAACCTTTTCCCAATTCAGCAGGTCCATCGAACGCCGGATCGGAATGCCCGGCCCGGTCGAAAAGACATAATAGGCGTCCTTGCATTGAACGATATGAGGATCATGCACGCGCCGGACGTCGCCCTGCTGCGCGCGGACGCAAGGGATGCAAAGGGATGATATTAGCCACAGCATGCACAGGAACGCCCGAACAGGCTTCTTCGAGTTTCCTTGGGTTTTATGTGGCTCCATTTTCTTCATTCATTCTTCTCCAGATCCCGCCAGCCTCAAATCGCTTGGCAGCCACTCACAACATCACTATTTTAGCCTGCTTCAGCAGGCTCCTGTTTGCCCCCGGCTTTAGCCGGTGGGACAGAGGAACCATATTCTTCTTAGCGCGCTTTAGCGCGGCTTCTCGACATGCTTTAGCTTGAACAGGCGGCAATGCCATTGCGCTAAAGCATTTCGCGAAGCCGCGCTGAAGCGCGCTACAACTTCACTATCTGCAACTCCCCGCCGGCTAAAGCCGGGGGCAAACAAGAGCCGGCTAAAGCCCGGCTAAAATTCATCGCCGTGATCGCATGAAATATTTTGGGCAGCAAAGCTCCTCAATATCTTCAAGCTAATGGCAGTCCTAGTCATGTATCATCGCCTTAAGTTGCTCCTCGATTTTGCCGCCGATAATGTCATAGCCTTTGGCGTTGAGATGAACTTCATCTTTGAACAGATCCTTGATCGGCTTGCCATCCGCATCGCGCAGCGATTTGCCGAAATCGCGCAGCGTGACATAGGGCGAACCATGAAGCCGCGATTCAAGCAGCGCGTTGATCTTGTCCAGATCGGCGCGGCCTTTTTTGTTCTGCTCCAGGCGCGGCAGAATCCCGAGGAGCAGAATTTTGGTCTTTGGAGTTTTTTCATGGATTGCGCGGCAGACGGCTTCGATGCCCCAGGCGATGTCCTCCGCGGAATTGAGATCGAGGTTGTTCGTTCCGATCAGCACAACGGCGACTTTTGGCTCGATGCCACCGAGTTCGCCGTTTTCGATCCGCCACAAAACATTCTCCGTGCGGTCCCACCCGAAACCCATGTTGATGGTCTGCCACGCGCCGAAGTGTTTCTTCCATTCCTCCGCTCCCCAGGCGTGTGGCGCCTTCGGCTCGCCGCCCCAATAATGCGTGATCGAATCGCCAAAAAAGACAACATCGGGTTTGCGCCCTTTGATGTATTCTAGGATTTGTTTATGGCGCGTCATCCAGTCATAGGTGGCCTTGTCGCGATTTTGCGTGACGGGCGTTGTCGTGGAAAGACGCGGAATTGAAGACGTGGTTGCTCCCTCCTCTGCCGCGGCAGTCATTAAGGCAAACGAATTTGCAAGCGCCATGACGATGACACTTCGGCTCATTGTATTCATAGTATATCCTTTCACTTCGCCTTCTGGTCATCCCAGAGGGATGATTGACAATAGCCCACCGTTTCAACGGTGGTGGACGCGGAATCCAGATTTTCAGTCCCGGAGGGACGGCTGACGGCGATCAACAGCGGAAGATATCCAGCCGTCCCTCCGGGACTGATAACCATGGGATGCTCTTTACCCACCGCTAAAGCGGATGGGCTATTATCAGTTGTCCCTCCGGGACACCATAGCCTATCCGAAACTTCTATAACCATCCCGTCAGTTTCGCCAGCTGCCGCGCGTATTCCAAAAAGTTGGGCCATGAGACGTCCGCCGGGACGCCGTGATCGCAGGAGGGGATGAAGCCGCCTTCCGCGATCAGAGGCGGGATGATGCGGTTCAGCTCGCGCGTCAATCGCTCGCCTCCGCGCGCCATCAGGCGCTTATCCACCGCGCCGTGATAGGCCATCGTGCGGCCGAATCTGCGACGGAACTCGACCACGTCGCATCCGGCGGCCACTTCGATGGGATTGCAGCAGTTGAAGCCGGCTTCGAGCCACACCGGGATCAGATCGCCGATGTAGCCGTCCGAATCCATGTCGAAGATTTTCGCGCCGCCCGCGCGCGCCTGATCGTTCCATCGTTGCCATATCGGCGCCAGGAAATCGCGCGCCATCGCGGGCGAGATGAAGCTCATGCCCTTATACGCCATGTCTTCCGAGAATGACAGAACGTCAATATCCACGCGCTTCAGGATTTCTGCCAATACAGCCGTGACGAAATCGCTCCAGAAGGCCATCATCTCGCGGACCCAGTCGGGATCAGTGAGGAGGAGTTCGCAGATTTGCTCGGCGCCGACCCACTCGCGCGCCTGCCAGAAAGGGCCGTTGACGGAAACGGTCAGGACGCCGTCTCTCGCGCGCAGATCGCGGCAGCGCTGTTCGAAGTCTTCGGGATAGCGCGCAGGTTCGAGCGGATTGTAACGCTGCTTCATCGCCTCCCAATCCGCGCGCGTGACGACCGGCAGTTTGATCCAGCGCCGCGTGACGAAATCCTTGGGGTAGCGCAAATAGGTGACGTCGAATTCATTCGAGATTTCGCAAACGTTGCCTTTCCAATCCTGGACGATGAGGCTGCGCTCTTTGCGTTCGATGACTTTTTCCTCGAACCAGGGGTTCATCTCGAACGAGACGCCGGCGCCATAGCCGTGCTGTAGGCAGGGGTCTCCGTTGAGATGGAGTTCGTCACGCAGCGCCTCCAGCCAATTGCGTCCTTCAGGCAGTCCCTGCGAATGCCAGGCCTTGAGCGTGGATTCGCGCGGCCCGCCGGGTTGAAATGGAATCTTGTCGGGATGGCCGAAGAGAATGGTTTCGAGATAGCGTTCGCGGGAGTTCATTGAGGTTCTTTTCAGGGGGAGTGGACTGACACGGACTGGCACGGACTGGCACGGGCTAACACGGACGGGCACGGACGGGCACGGACCTTATCCGGCTTATCCATCGCTTTCGGCAGCGCCACTGCCTTTTTTGCCGCGCTTGCCGCCGCCTCCACCGGCGTTGCGATCGTAGCCTTTGGCGTAGTCCGCGCGGCAGCGCTGTTCGGTTTTGTCCGGGTCCTCGCCAATCTCTTTGATGAGCGCGGCGTGCAACTGCCCGATGCGCTCTTTGTGATTCGGGCTTCCCGCCAGATTGGCGAATTCTCCCGGGTCGGCTTTCAGGTCGTAGAGTTCGCGCTGGGCCGGATGGCCTGCGTCGGCGGGCGTGTGATAGACGTATTTATATTGCCCCGCGCGCAGCATCGCATAACCGGACGCAATGTTGTGCGCGTAGTATTCCGAGACCGCCATATCCTTCCACGGCGCCGCCGGATTATCGAGCCACGGCAGCATCGAGGCGCCATTCCAATCCGCGGGCGCCTGCGCGCCGCCGATCGCGGCGATGGTCTGGACCGCATCCACAAGCGAGCAGGCGCCGCCGCGGCGTTGTCCGCCTTTCCACCGTTCGGGCCACGAGACGATCAGCGGCACGCGCGCGGCATGTTGATACATGCAGTTTTTCCACCACAGACCGTGCTCGCCCATGTTTTCGCCGTGGTCGGTTGTATAGATGATGACAGTGTCGTTCGCCGCTTCGCTATCCTTCAGGGTCTTGAGAACCTTGCCGATCTCCGTATCCACCCAGCTGGTGAAGCCGTAATAAAGCTCGCGGCCTTTGCGCACGATCTGCGGCGGGACGTTGGCCATACTGAAGCCCGCCCGCAGGTGCTGATAGTTGAGTGGTTGCGATTCCAAGTGGCCGGCGGGAATTTCGGGCATGGGAACCTTGCCCTTATAGCGCTCCCAAAACGCCTCCGGAACGATCAGCGGGAAATGCGGCGCCAGATAACCGCAGAAAAGGAAGAAGGGCTTTTCAGCACGCTTGCGCTTGGAAAGAAACTCGACGGCGCCCTCGGTCACTTTGAGGTCGTGCGTGATGACGCTGCTTTTGTCGCCGGCGCGGAATTCCTCAAAACGCGGGGACAATCCCCCTTTGGGCGCCAAATCGTCCGCCGGACGCCGCCCTCCGTTTCCGGTCATGCGGCCGTTGTTCATGCTGCCGCCGACGTCCGTGAAGCCATAGCGGCACGTGGCGTCGTAGTGCATCTTGCCGCAGAGAAAGGATTCGTATCCGGCGGCGTTCAGAACGCGCGGCAGCGAGGGCGAGTCGGGCGGCGCCATGCAACTGTTGCTCCAGGCGCCGATCCGTGAAATGTATTTTCCCATCGTGAAAGACTGCCGGCAGGGCACGCACAGCGGTGAGTTCGTGTAGGCGGCATCGAACGTCACACCGCGCTCGGACAAGCCGTCGAGATGCGGCGTTTGGACCAGCTTGTTTCCATAGCATCCCGTAACGGTGGCGTTGTGCTCGTCGGACATGATGACGAGAATATTGGGCCGCGCCGCGCGCGCGCCGCGCGCGCCATTGCGTTTGCCGTTCGATTGTTCCTTCTCGTTCTCAGCGGCAAAAATGCCTCCGCCCGCCGCCGCCAGCGCGCCCGCTGCCAACGCGCCTTGCAGGAAATGACGGCGATCCAACGGATGCGATGATTCCCGCGTGGAAGCGTCTTCTTTTGCCGAGGATGGTTTTTGCGTCATAAGAGTTTTCCTTGTTTGGCGCTCTCTGGGACCGGAAATTGAGCGGCGGGCGCTTGAGTCATGCGCCAATGAATCGTGAATCCATCATCGCCGCAGGAGCGGGAAAGGCGCAACCCCAGAAAATTTGCGCCCCTTTGAATCTATTGATTTTTGCCGTTTTAGCGTTCTTTTAGCTTGAATCCTGCGCGCATAAAATGCTTAACTCCTTGTTTTTCTAGCAGCCTCTTCGCCGCCAGAAGGCTTTGGCGGCTAATGTTTTTGCACTAAAAGGAAACGCAATCATGAGCAAACGCGATCTGGTATCCATTCGCAATCTGACCGCCCAGGACGTCGAGGCCGTCTGGTCTCAAGCCGCGCGGCTCAAAGCGGATCTCAAAGCCGGACGGCCACACCGTCTGCTGGAAGGCCACATTCTTTCGCTGATCTTCGCCAAGCCCTCGCTGCGCACGCGCATGACCTTCGAGGTCGGCATTGTGCAACTGGGCGGCCACGGCATTACGCAGATTGACAACGAAATCGGCGTCGGCAAGCGCGAATCAATTCATGATGTGGCCAAGAACCTGGAGCGCTGGGTTCACCTCATCATGATTCGCACCTATAAGCAGGCCGACGTCGAGGCGCTGGCGCGCCATGCCTCCATTCCCGTCATCAACGCGCTGACGGACGAGGAGCATCCCTGCCAGGCGCTGGCGGATTTGTTCACGCTGCGCGAGCATAAGGGCGATCTCAAAGGATTGACGCTGGCCTACGTCGGCGACGGCAACAATGTCTGCCATTCGCTCATGTTGCTGTGCGGGTTGTTGGGCGTGAATTTCCGCGCCGGCTGTCCGCAGGACTATGGCCCCGATGCGCAAATGGTGAAGCATGCGCAAGCCAGCGCTACAAAAACAGGCGCAAAGATCGCCGTCATGGGCAATCCCGCCGAAGCGGTCGCCGGCGCCGATGCCGTTTATACCGACATCTGGGCCAGCATGGGGCGGGAGTCTGAATCCGAAAAGCGCAAGAAAATCTTCGCGGCATATCAAGTCAACGCCGCGCTGATCGCGAAGAGCGGCGGCAAGCCGCTCATCATGCACTGCCTGCCGGCGCATCGCGGCGACGAGATCACCGACGAAGTGATTGACTCGCCCCAATCCATCGTTTTCGACCAGGCCGAGAATCGCCTGCATGTGCAGAAGGGGTTGATGGTGTTTTTGTGCCGTGGCGGTTTGGCCACGGACGATAAGCCTGAGATCAACGTCCTTGCGCCCAAGACATCACTGATTTCAGGGGGCGTGGATCTGCCAGCGCTCATCGAAGAGTTTGAAACACATGTGATCCGCCAAGCCTTGAAGGCCGCCAAAGGCGTTAAGAATCAGGCCGCGCAATTGCTGAACATCAAACGTACAACATTGGTCGAAAAAATGAAAAAGAAGGGAATGCTTAAATAGCCTACCTTGCCATTATCAGCCTTGATTTCATCATTCTTGTGGCATAGAAAGGCAAAGCAATCAGCAAGAAGGAAGCACAACGGAATTTTTTCATGCTTGACGTTGAAGTCTCCATGCTGTCTGATGATCGGAGAGGTCACTATGCTTACCATCGGAATTACTCAGTTAAAGACTGATACAAAGAAGATCATGAATCGGATCAAGAAGGGGTCTGAAGTGATTGTTACAGACCATGGGAAACCTGTGGCAAGAATCACTCCTGAATTCGCTGTTCCTGAGCGCACTGAATCCGAAATTGCGAAAGCCGAGTTTGCTTTGAAGAAGCGCCTTGCTCCGATGATTCGAGCTGGCATGATCATTCCGCCCTCAAAACCGCGCAGACAGAGAGCATTCCAACCCATAGTTGCTCCTGGCAAGCCTCTTTCTGAGATCGTTATTGAGGATCGAAGATGATCTGTTATTACGATACCAGCGCTCTGACGAAGCTCTATATTCAGGAAACTGGCTCGCCGGCTGTAAGCCAGCTTTGGCGGTACGCAGAAGGCAATGCAGTTTCCATTGTGGCCTATGCTGAGGTGCTTTCTGCATTCCAAAGACGTCTCCGTGAATCCACGTTAACACCACTTGAGTATCAACAGATATTGCAGGAGTTTCGGCTGGATTGGGAAAACTTGTTCCTGATATCGGTTTCATCGGATGTGAATCAGATAGTGGAAGCTTTGATCAGCAGGCACGGATTACGAGGGTTTGACGCGATTCAGTTGGCCTCTGCGCTCAATCTCAAATCCCGACTGGATACTGATATCGCTTTCGTTTGCGCCGACAGGCGGCTCAATGGCGCCGCGCGCGCGGAAGGCCTTCAGCTACTCCCGGTTTTCTGGGACTAATAGTCCAAGATTTGCATCTGGCCCAAAAAGTATTGCCACCGATTCCTGACCAAATATGCGCCTACCTATTGTAGCTATAGTCGGACGTCCCAACGTTGGGAAGTCCACGCTCTTCAACCGGATTGCCGGAAAGCGGCGCGCCATTATTCATGACAAGCCCGGCGTTACGCGCGACCGGAATTACGCGCCGGCCGATTGGATCGGGCATTTCTTTCGTGTCGTGGATACCGGCGGATGGGAGGCCAAAGACCTGCCCACTTCCGCCGTCTCGGACCAGATGCGCGAACAGGCCCAGATCGCGATCGAAGAGGCGCACGTCACAATCCTGATGGTGGACGTGCGCGAGCAGAATAATCCGGTGGACTTGGACGTGATTGATCTTCTGCGCCGGCGCCATCAGCCTTTCTTCCTCGCCGTCAACCGCTGCGACACGCCGAGGATCGCCCTCGAAGCGGCCGCGTTCTATTCTTATGGCGTCGAAGAAGTATTCCCCATTAGCGCGGTCAGCGGATTTGGCACTGGCGAACTGCTTGACGCCGTTGTCGCGCGCCTTCCCGAAACCGCCGATCAAGAGCCCGAAGAAGATGAAACCGCCCCGACGCGCGTTGCCGTGGTCGGGCGGCCCAACACCGGCAAGTCCACACTCATAAATAAAATCCTGGGCAAACCGCGCCTGATCGCCAGCCCCGTTCCCGGCACGACGCGCGACGCGATTGACACGCCCTACGCCCGCGAAGGCAAGAACTACACCTTCATAGACACCGCAGGCATCCGGCGGCGCGGCTCGATTGAGTATGGCGTCGAAAAACTTTCAGCGATGGCCGCCATGCTCAGCATGGAGCGCTGCGACGTGGCGTTGCTCATGATTGACGCCGAAGAAGGCATCACCGACCAGGATGCGCACATCGCCGGCTACGCCGCCGAGGCCGGCTGCGGCGTCATCATCGTCGTCAACAAATGGGACGTGGTTGAAAAAGACAATTCGACCGTCGGCGCCTTCGTCAAGAAGATCAAGATGGAATGGGGCTTCCTGAATTATGCGCCGATCCTGTTCGTTTCGGCGCTGACCGGACAGCGCGTCGTCAAGATATTCGAATTGATTGACCAGGTCGCCGAACAGCACGCGCGCCGCATCGCGACCAGCGATTTCAACCGCACACTGGCGCGCGTCGTCGAGCGCAACCCGCCCCCCATCCGCAAGAATCGCGCGCTGAAGATCAAATACGGCGCCCAGGTGACCTCGCGTCCGCCCACGTTCGCAGTCTTCTGCAACGACTCCGACCTGATGCACTTCTCGTATCAGCGCTACCTCATCAATCAAATCCGTCTCGAATACGGCTTCGAGGGCACGCCCATCCGCCTCTCTCTCCGCAGCACGAAACGCGAAGCGCCCAAACACTGAAGGCCCTGAATCGCGAAACTGGAGGGCCGCGAATGCTCTTCAAAGTGCTGGCTCTTCTGATGCTTGGGAAACTTCTCCTGATTTCGCGGAGACCACTCCTCTGCGCAACGATTTATATCATCGTGATGCTGGCTGTTGGATGGTTGGATGGGGTGGATGAGATGCGACTCTTGGTGGCGGGCGCCATCCAGTTTGCGATTGCATATTTATACTTTTGGCTTCTGCAGAAGACACGGGATATTGAATATGCCTGGTGGATTATTTTCTGCCTGGGTCTCGTTCTCGGCATGGTATAAGCAGATGATATCTCATCGGCCGAATCTTTTGTAGATGCGGCCTTATGAAAACGCCTATCCACCTCTTGCTCCAAAGCGCCAAACGCGAGTGGGTGAGAAGCAAACTGCACACTATTATTAGCTAACAGGCTTGCTGTGCTCCTCAGTAAATCAGGGCGGGAATCTGGGATCTCCAGGTATTACAGGGGGCAAACGGAATCCTGCCCGCTGCAAGTTATCCAATGCTTCAGAAAAATCTGGCAGAACACCTTCGGCCGCTGCGGCAGCCAATACGCCCAACGTGCCGGTGATCTTCAACCCCAAACCATTCGCTACAATACGAGCTTGCATGTCATCCAAGATGACAAGATCGGCGGCAGTCTTGATGGCAAGCATGATGGCTGCTGTTTCTCCTGCGCCCAGCTCCCGCCGCAGAATAACCTCGTCTGGATCAGGTTCCGTGACGATCCAATCGGCATTTAGCAATTCAGAGGAAGTCGGATGAGTTGGGATTCCATCTTTGATTTCATCCAACACTGATTGGGGTCTTACAATTATGCCATACATTTTCTTCAGGATGAATAAGCACCCGATCCTATCCAAGGCAATCAATGGCGAAGTATTAGCGATAACTCGCATTCATGGCCGCCTGCATGTCCGATTCGATTTCTTCAGGAGTCTGCTGGAAGATGGAAATCCCATACTGTCCGCATACCGTAAGGAATTCCACTCGGCCCATGCCGGCGAGCTTTGCCGCTAGTCCGCTGGAAATCCGCCTGGACTCGAATAGTTTGAGCGCGGCCATGAGCTGAATTTCTCTGATCGTGTCCGCAGGACGTTTACCCAGCGCAATCGTCAGTTCCAGAGGATATTCTATCGTAGCGCTTGACATGATAATATCTCTTAAACTTTTTTCAAATCGTTCCTGCGATAGCATCGCTGCATTTCGGTAAAACTCTCATAATGTCCTATCGCACGCAAGGCATTTTTGTACTGTTGTAGAAGCGGAACGGCAAATAGGAAGCGACAAGGTTCGTGCTATTGCGCGAGTTTCGCGCTGATGAGCCGATTGAGACTGACGCCCGCTTCCGCCGCTTGAAGCGCCAGGCGGCGGTGGACTTCTGGTGGAACACGCGCCATGAATTTGCCGCTGAATTTTTTGGAGGATAACGGCTGCGGCAACCCTTCGCCTGAAGCCTGCATCTCGTTCACCGCACTTGAAACAAGACTGCGAATTCCCCGTAATGCAGTTTCAGGTGTTTTCGCCAGCCAGCTTAAGCTTGGAAATTCCGCGCAAAGACCCACGTATTCGGAATCCTCTTCGGACCAAGTAACCCGGTATGTGTATTTATCATGGAACCGAATCCCTTTTGGATTCCGTTTCATTGTTGCAATGATTTAATGCGCGCCAGACATAGGTGGATGATATTAATAGTGATACCAGGCGTCAAGCGGATTCCATTGAAAATCGCTTGACACACCCATCATTTGCGGGCGTCATTAGCCGGTATTGTTTAGGGAAAATGAGGCAAGCAACTCCGTTGACGGGATGAGAGCATGGAAACCATCACAGAACAAGACACCTTCTTTGGCCGCATCGCCTGCCGCAGC
>JAPLSP010000220.1 GCA_026398575.1 Candidatus Sumerlaeota bacterium
GGCCTTGGTCGGATGATTGCCGCTTGATTTCAAGACGGTAGGTTCCATCGTCGCCCGAGGTCGCCGGCTTGTCCGATTCGATGTTGTATCTATATCCCCAATAAACCTCGGCGCCGGGAATGCCCGCGCCTTCGCTGTTCGTGACGCGCCCCTTGAAGACGATGAATTTTTCAGTCTTGCTCGTTTCATCGTCTTTCGAGCTTTTTTTGACGGCTCTCAGGGTGACGGTTACATCCGTCGCGCGAATTCCTGCGGGAAAGACCGGAAGCGCACCGGCGCCGTTCATGTAGTAGTTATCTTTGGAGGCTTGGATATTGGGCGGCTTGAGCGCGCTGATGCCTTCGAGAGTCGCCATTCCCAGGGCGTCGGTTTTTATTTCCTTCGCGGTGTCGCGCGCGCCGCCGAAGTCGCGGTTGGGATAGACCCGGGCCTCCGCAATGGGCGAGCTGGCCTCGTCCATGACTTTGACGCGCACCGTGGCGCCGGGTTCGAGCGCCAGCTCGCAGGCGTTTTTCGCCCCGCCAATCATCTGCACCATCGTCCGGTCGGTGGCGTATCCTTTGGCGCTGGCCTGAATCGTGACGCGCCCAATGGGCAATCCCGCCAACTGCCATGAGCCATCCGCTGCGCTCTTGACGATGCTATCCTTGTCAACTTGCGCCTGGTTTCGATCCAGCCGGCCAATCTCGGCGTCCGCGATGGGCTTGGCCGTCTCCAGATCGCGAATCACGCCGCTGAGCGCGAGGCCGGGACGCAAAATGATGTCATAAGGCCCTTTGCGCTCGCCCGCTTTGACATCAATGAAAGGCCCTCCGCGCCCTGAGCCGCCGGCGTCCGAGATAAAACCTCCCAGCGAAGCGGCGAGTTGATACGAGCCTGCGGGAACTCCCCCGATTTCATAAGCCCCCTGCGCGTCAGCCGTCGCGGTGAGGCTGCTGTTCTGAAGCGCGCGCACTTTGGCTTCGGGCGCGACGCGCTTATCCTCATAGAGGACCTTGCCAAAAATCATGGCGGCGCGCTCGACCTTGAAGACGTGCTCGGTCTCGGGCGGACAATTAACGTGCGGCGATTGCGATGCGATCAGCGGATTGTGCAGCTGGACATGAACGCCCGTCCAAGCCATCGGGAACGAGACGACGGCTTCGCCCGTCATCCCGGTCATGGCTGTTCCGCCGATTTCATCCGGATTGCCTTGACACTGCACAACGGAGATGGAAGTTCCCGGGACGCCTTGTTCGGTGTCTTTCCAAATCACGCGAACCTTGAGCTGTTTGCGGTCGCCGATGAGGATCACATTAGACGTCGGCTTGGCGTCCGCTTTTTTGGCGTCGGCGTCGGTTTTTTTCGGCTGCGGCGTTTGGGATACCGGCTTGCCGGCGGCGCCGGAGTTGGCCAGTTCCACGCCGCTTGCGGTTCCCGTTGTCGCGTGCGGCGCATCGCCGGCGCCCAAAGGAGACGCCGTATCCAAGCCGTTTTTGCGCATGGCATAAAAAACCACCGCTCCCACCGCCACGGCCAATATAGCCGCCATCAAAACCGGCTTCATCCCCGCTGTGCCGCGGCACAAGGCATTCCCTTTGCATACTTTATATGCGCTCATGACCGCCACCTCCCCTTGCTGCATTCATTGGGCAACGAATGGTATGCCGCCCACTATGCCGGCGGCAACATGAAAACGCTGAATTGCCTCCCAATGGCCGCATACCAGAATTCCATAGCCATGCGGCAAGACCCTTTATTTTGCTTTCAGGGTCACACGTATATACATTCGCTGGCTTTCGCCCAACTTGGCCTCGCAATTCTTTGAAAACGGCTGGCAGCCTTCGGCCTCCACGGTCAGGCGCCAGGTTCCTTCCTGCAGATTCTGGAAGGTGAAAGATCCGAACAGCGCCACGTCCTTGCCCAAAAGTCTCGCCTCCATGTCCAGGCTTGGGCGTTTTTGGGGCGTCACTGTTCGCGTTCCGCCCGGGCCGCTCAGTGTGATCAAACTTGGCATTGCGCCTTTGGGGAAACCATTCGGCATGTCAATCGAACCCGACAACGTGATCCAGGGCCGCAGCGCAAAAGACACGGTGGCGCGTTCGCCGGCATTGACCGTCACCGGCGCGATCATCGGATCGCCTTTGCAGATATCCATCATCAAAACCGCGCGATAGCTGCCCTCCGGCACGGGACCGATTTCCTGCTCCGCTTTGCCTGAATCCACCGAATAGCAGGACTGCGTTTGTTGAACGGGCCCTTCGTTGTCGGGTTGCGGCTGAAGCGGCATCAGGATGAGCTGGCAATAATTCGGCCGCTTGAAGGATTCGTTTGGCGCCGTGATGCGCAGCAGGATCGAACCCATCGTCGGCAGCGGGATTTCGCCCAGATCCTGATCGCGATCCATGTTGTCGAGTTTGAAGGTTCCCGGAATCCGGATACTGTTGTCCTTCACTTTGACGCTCAGGACATAGTCGCCCATGAATCGCCCAACGAAGACGATCCGGTCTCTAAAGATTTCGCCATCGGTATAAGAAGTTATCTGAAGGGGATCCTTTCCCGGATCCTCGCGGAGACCCTGTCGCGCCAGAAAAGCGCTCTGAATATTCGGGAGCAGGGAGTTCGAGCCTTTGGGGACGGTCAGCGTCGCCGTCACCTTGTAGGATTGCAGCAGGATGAAGTCATGCTCGGTGGCGCCCTTGATTGCAATGTTCTCAGTCAGCTTCATCGAGCGGCTTTGGTTGCGAGACACATAGACGCGAGCGAGATATGCGCCGTCGTGAAGTCCGAAAATTTCATAGCGGCCTTCCTCGTTGGTCGTGCTGTTGGGGTTGGGAATTTCACCGCTGCCGCGTGTTTCCGGCGACAGCAATACCTCGGCGTTCCTGACTGCCTTGCCGGCTGTATCCACGACCGTGCCCTTGAGCGAAGAGCCCGTCTGGAATGCGATATGAACCTCGCCCAAATCCTGATCGGCCTCGAGATTGTCGAGCGTAAGCGCTTCGGGACGCGAATAAGTGAATCGCTGGTTATCACTGGTTTGGGCATGAATGCTCAGCCGATAGACGCCTTTGAAGCGGCCTTGGAAAACGACCAGGTTGTCCGGTGGGTTCATGCAAATGCCATGGGAGTCCAGGTTCTTGCCGTCCTTACTTAGATCGGATGGTTCCGTAACAAACAAATTAGCCTGCTGGACCCAGGGCGCCTGCGCGGAGTCTTTTGCGCCATCAAAGACGATCTTGAGCGAGACCTTGCGCTTTTCGGCCAGAGTAAAATCCTTTTGCGTTTCGCCTGCGACGGCCACCTCTTCCGATAGACTCGGGTACACTTCGCCGGAGGCGGAAAATACGCTGACGCTATAAGCGCCATCCTCCAGCTCCTCGATCCGATATTCGCCTTTCTGATTCGAGCTGGCGCTGCGTGATACTCCGTTTTCATTGCGCTTGGGGGAAATCGTGATTGGGGCGCCGGGAAGAGGCGCTTGCCCTTTCAGCACGCGGCCAAACAATGCGCCGGCGCCCGCGGCGATGCTGATGTCCAGCACTTTCTCTTCGCCTTCGGCCAAATCGAATTTTTCTCCATGCGTGAAGCCGGAGTTGGCGGCTGTGCCATTGAGCGAGAGCTGGTAGGCGCCCGGCCATAATCCTGAAATCCGGTAGGCGCCGTTGGCGTCCGTCTGAGTCTCATTGCTTTGCCCTTCCTCTTCGGACATGGCATTGGGAATATTTCTGGGATTGGTTCTGTAAGCGCTGACATTGACGACCTTCGCCAAAGGCTTGCCGCCGAAAGTAATGGTCCCCTTGACGGCGCCGCCGCGCTTCAACGCGATGCGCAACGAATGAGCGCCGCCGTATTGATTGCGTTCGTTCGGCGGAATCACCAGCAGCGTAAAATTCAGCGCCTTGACGGAGAGAATGCCCAGCGCCTCGCCTTCGCGGAACGTAAAACTGCCGTCGGCGCCCGTCATCACGCGGATGGCATCCTCATCCGAAGCGCCGCCATATCGAATACTGTATTGGCCCATCTGCTCGTCGCTGCCGCTTTCGCCGACGACGACCGAGGAAAGCGCCACAATCGCCCCGGCAAGGGGTTGCTGGCTGGCGCCATCGAGCACGATGCCTTTCGTCTCGGCGCCTTTTGAAAGCTTGAAGAGCATGGGTTTTGCATCGGCTTCGGGACCGGCCTTGAGCTCGCCCTGACGCGCTGCGACAAACCCCTCCGCTGAAACCATGAGGGAATATTTCACATCCTGTTCCAGATCGTATAGCGTGAACGTCCCATCGGGCGAGTTGAAGAGAATTTCCATATTGGCGTTCTCATCCCCGCTGCGCGCTCCCCAGGCTTTGACGGTGAAGGCTTTGACGGGTGTTTGCGTTTCCCCGTCCACAACAAGCCCTTTGAGCACGCCTGCTTCCTTCATGACGATGCGCGTTTCCTGGTCCAGCGCCAGCGGCTTTTTCAATAGCGACGTCCAGCCCTTGCCCAAAAGGCTGATCGTGGCCGCGCGATTGGGCAAATCCTCAAAGCGGAATTTGCCGTCGGCATCGGTATGAACCCGCTGCGAGACTTGGCGGCTATAGCTTAGAATATTGTTTTCTTCCGATTCCCCGCTATATGCCATTCGCGCGTCCAGACCTTCGATCGGCGCGCCCTTGGCGGTGACCACCACACCCGCGGCCCAATGAGCCTTGTCGAGCTTGAAATTCACTTCAAGAGGTGATTCGGCCGTGCCGCCTGTCGGTTGTTTTTTGATCGCGGGAGCGTATCCTTTGGCGAAGACGGCCATATAATTATTGTAGGTGTAAAGAATAATCCCGTCCGACGACAGCTTCTTGATCTCAAGGCGGTAGGCGCCGTCTTCGCCCGACTTCGCAGGTTGCCCCGTTTTGATGTCCGTCATGATGCTGTAGCTGTTTCCCCAATTAACCTCCGCGCCACGAATGGCTGCGCCGTCGTTGTTTGTGATGCGCCCCTTGAAAGCGATGAGTTTTTCTGTCGGGCTTGTTTCCTCTTCCTTCCCGGATTTGCTCTCGGTATTCAGCATGATGGTCATGTCCGTCACGCGGCTTCCGGCGGGGAATGCCGGGATCGGGCTTTCCGAGTTCATGTTGTAGCCATCTTTGTTGGCCTCGACTTGGGGCGGCTTGAGCCTGCTGATGCCTTCAAGGATTGCCATCCCCTGATCGTCGGTTTTCGTCTCCTTGAAGCCGTTGAGCGCGCTATCGTAATCCGGGCTGACATCAACCCGGGCTTCCGCAATGGGCGATGTGGCTTTATCCACCACCTTGACTCGCACGGTGGCGCCGGGTTCGAGCGTAAGGTTGCAGGTGTTCTTTGCGCCGCCGATCATCTGCGCCGTTACGCGGCCAGAGGCGTATCCTTTGGCGCCGGCTTGGATCGTGACGAGACCGACGGGCAGTCCCGCCAATTGCCATGAGCCGTCCTCCGCGCTCTTGGCAATGGCGCCTTTGTCCAATTCCAAACTATGCCGCTGCACGTGGCCGATCTGGGCGCCGGCAATGGGCTTGGCCGTTTCCATGTCGCGAATCATC
>JAPLSP010000515.1 GCA_026398575.1 Candidatus Sumerlaeota bacterium
AGCCTTGGGCGTTCACGGATTTCAGTCCGGCCAGAAGGTCTTGCCGTTTCGTCGCGCCCCAAAATTGCCGGAACAAGACCACGGGCTTCTTTTCGCGTGTCTCCTTGCGCACCATAACGCAAATGGCCGTGCCCACGCGAATACCTTCCCGGTTTTGCTCCGTTGAAAAAACCGAGGGATCGGGCTTGCCGTCGGGCGTCAGTTTGCCCGTTTCGCGGCTGTCGCCGTTCATGCAATCAAACCAGAGCTTATCGAACTCAGCAAGGAACCGTTGACGCATGGCGACAAATGAAGGATCGCCGAGATAGGAAAAATTCGAGATATAACACACTACGCCCTTGCCACTCTGGGCGATGCGGCGTTCGGCAATTCGGAAGAAGCGGACGTAGAGGTCGTCGAGGTTGAATTTCTTGATGCCCCAACCGCCTTTGTTGATCGGCTTGGTCAACCTTTCCTTGTACGGTTCAACCAAGCCGCCTTCCTCCTCGGGACTGGTTCCGGCGAAGGCATTGTACGGCGGGTTGCCAAGGATGACGAGGATTTTCTTTTCGCGTTTGACTTCTCGTGCGGCGCGGGCTTCATCCGCTAGCTCAGGCATCCCTGCGCCAATCTGTTGCTCTGCCTCCATTTCTTTCGCCTTGCTACGATCTTTTTCATCTTGGACAACGATTCTGGTCTTGGGTTCCTTCGGCGGTTCCCAACCGGTGAGGGCGTTGGTAAGATAGATGCCCACACGCTGATCACTGTCATGGTCGAGCGGCGCTCCGAGCCGGCGCAGCATGAGGCCCAGCTGCAAGTGCGCCACGACGAACGGGGCGGGCAGGATTTCGAAGCCGAAGACGCGCTCCATAGCCGCTTTCTTGAGTTTTTGCGCTGTGAGCGCGCTCGCGCCTTTTTCATCCAGTGTTTTGTGAATGCGCTTGAGCGTCTCAACCAGATAGGCCCCCGTGCCGCAGCAGGGATCGAGCACGACGACATTGTCATCGGCCAGTCCGTCGGCAAGCCCAAGTTCCTCGCGCAGAACGCGGTCCACGCGTTCGACCTGATATTGGACGATTTCAGGCGGAGTGTACCAGACGCCCAGTTCCTTGCGCAGTTCGGGATCGTAGGCTTTGAGGAAGGGTTCGTAAAAATACTGGACGGCATGTTCTTCTTCGAAGCGCTCGAAAAAGGCGCGGCGATCCACGCGGTTGAGAGCGCCGCCCGCCCAATCAAGCACTTCATCCACGTGGAGTGGCTTAAGGCGGGTGGGCGTTGCCATCTGGTCGAAGAGGCTTTTTACCATGGGGACATGGAGTGTCCAGGCGGCGTCGTGCCAATTGAAGCGGTCGTCGGGTTTTCCCCTATGGTCGCGCGACCATAGGACCCAGGAAGAGAAAACGCCATAAAAAAGCGTTTGCACGAGCGTGGCGCGGAAGAAGTGCTCGCCCTTGTCGCCTTCGAACTTCATGCCGAGAGCCTCTTCGATGCCTTTCTTTAGTCCTTTAAGCGCGGGAAGATGGGCAGCAGCTTCGACGCGGTGGCGCGCCTCGCGGGCATAGCTGGCAAGGAACCAGGCAAGGTCTTCGGGGTTCGTGAGGGGGGCCTCGGCCCGCATGACACGCTGGAGAAACTCGACCAAGCGGTCGCCTTGTTCCAGCGCGGCCTTGTGCGGATGGGCCAAGAGGCCGCGGAACGCGGCCTCCGATTCGGCCATGCGGTAAGTTTCGAGCCGGGCGGGCTTTCCATTTTCGTCGCGAGCGACGAGCACAAAGTCGCGGTAGTTGGTGACAAGAACGAGCCCATACCGCTGGCAGTATTTCGAGACTTGCTCCTGCTTGGCCGTCAGGAAAGAATCGTCAGCCCAGCCCTTAACCTCGACGACGCCACGTTCGGGGGGCGCGTCTTCGATGGGGCGTTCATCGTGGGCGTGCTGGAACTGATTGACCGTATAGAGCCCGAAATCGGGTTCGCCCGCGCCGGTGTTTTTGAGCTGTGCGACGGCGCGTACGCGGGGCTTTAGTTTCGCGCCGCTTTCGTTGAGCAACGCTTCAAGCGCGCTATAATAGGATTCCTCAGCCGTCCCGCCGCCGGTGCTGTGTATCTCGGAAAGAGTCTTCAGATAGTTTTCAACAGGATGCATAATTTCTTCTATGAGGAATGTCAGTGAACTGCGCTCTTGCGGTCGAGACGGCAGGACGGCAGGGAAGGCAGAGTAAGACCTTGAAATCAGTAATTCTAGAACCGCAATATTCAAGTGATCCTGCCAGATCAGACTCGAAGCTTACTTCCATTTCAGTGTCCGTAAATCGGACTCGAGTGCGGCCAGCAGTTTCGCTTGTACAACGACGAAACTTTCGGGTGCGAGTGTGCTTGGCGTTGTCGCTCCTGCGTACTTCTTAAAGACTTTCCCCAATCCGAGTCGCTTTGCTGCGACCTTCTTCTCTTTGCCGTGGTCAACATCGTGATGCTCGGCAGTTCGTAGCGCATTTACATCTGCAAAACTCTGAGGCCATGCGCTGTCAAGGCGTTGCCCGACACTCTCACGGAAAAGGAAATACAAGCCATCTAGCCAGTCTCGATAGTGATTGTAATTATGCAATGGTTCCCCAAGCGCTGTGAGCGCTGCCGAGGTTTTATTGGTCGCTTTGAAAAGATCCTCTCCATAATCCCGTGAGTATTCTTCATTTTTCTTCTGGATTAGGGCAGCGATTTGTTTGCCCGCTTTATCTAACGATTGCTCGATGCCACTCTCCGCAATCATGGAAACCCCGAGCAGATCAGCAAAAGCAGGCTGAAAGACAAGAAGCTTGCGCAGCAGAATTTCGTGCCGTATCTGGGCGTTACGGCGAACGTTTGAAGTGACCGTTTTCTGGAAAAGCAGGTAATCGGCATCTGTTGCTTCTCGGCCTAGCGTGACTTGCTGAGACAGTTTTTCTATGAAAGATTCAAAGAAGTGGCGCATATCGTCTTCGTGTCCGTTCTGCTTACCACTAATAATTAGGCGACAGACAAGTGTGGCGAAAGACTGCACAATAGCTCGGTTCCTAAGGATATCACTTTTTGCTGGGAAAACCTGGTCCAGATAGTCAAAAGCGGTTCGCAAGCGCTGTGCGACATTTGATCGAGCAGAGAAATTAGCCTGCGCCTCAAAAGTCGCTTTCAGGTCATCATACCGAAGCCCTGCATCAATTCCTTCTATCTCCAAGGCTGTGACCTTGGCAGCAATATCGAAGTAGGCAAGACGTTTGCTGTTAGTCGCGATTTTGTTCTTGAAAAAATCGTGCTTGGCCAAGCGCTTTGCAAAATCGCGAAGGTTGCTGTGAACAGAATTGAGCTTCTCGCTGCTAGTGAGAGGAAGTCCATCCTGCAAGCGTTGAAAGAATTCCTTTAGTTCCTTCTCGGTGGCCTCCGTGATTTCATCATATTCGATTTTGTAGTCATCGAATCTATCTGACAAAGCTTCAGGAAGTTTCTTATAGTATGCCGCTTTGAACTCTTTTGCTGACTGATCTGAAAGAGGGAGTTCGTTGTCCAGAAATTCAAAAATAGCTTCTAGACGTTGCTGCCCATCAACAACCTCGAATTCGTCTGGGTCTGAGGACACCTTTAGAAAATAAAACTTTGGAAGGCGCCAATCTCTGAGAATCGTATCGATGAGAAGTTGTTTTTTCTCCTTCGGCCATACCTTTTCGCGCTGCCAGTCAGGAATCTCATATCGGTCGCGGCGTTTGTATATCTTATCAATCTCTCTGCTATCCGATCGCATTTGCATTGCATCCCCCTTTCTAACCTCAAAATTGTTTATTTAATTTCTCAGTAAGTTTTGATCTTTCGACGGCAGTGTTTGATCTTGAAATCAATAATTACAGAAATGCAATATTTATGGTCTGACTCCACCTGCAATATCAACCGTTCACGCGCCATCGAGTTCAGGCGCGGATAAACCCGCCCAAGCTGCACTCTGCGCGTCCGATTGCATAGGGTCAAATACGACCGAGACGGCTGTCAAGGCTAAAATGAAAGCGCAAAATGAGTCACATCGGAAAGGGGCTTCACTCTGAACGAATGAAAATCTCGCGCGCAGATGCTGAGGCGCGGAGACGCTGAGACAGTGAGACGCGGAGACGCGGAGACGCGGAGATTACATTCTTCTTTGCGTCCCACGTTACAGGCCCTTGGAGCGTGTCGGTGAAGTGGCTGTCTCCGGCATGAAAACGCCCGGAAACCGGCGTTTTTATGCGGGGGGCGCCTCAGACATATAGCTTCTCCGACACGCTCTTGGGCGTCCCATTTCTTTTGCGCCCTTTCGTTCCTCCAAAGGAATTGACTCGTTATCCGTCGTGGCTTGCCTGTTCTCTCGATGTCCCCTTGATGACCCGTTTATGGCCCCTTTGTCCCCTTTATGACCCCTTTCTTGCGCGCCTGTAAATTCTATCATCGGCGCATATCCAATCTTGATGGCATATCAGGCACATACAAGCTGGCCTGGAATATGATCGCTGCAAATTCACTCCAAGCTCATGAGGCATTTGCGGCATTCCTGAGTCATTTTTGTTGGCACATACAATGACAGTAGAGCAGGCCTTTAGCCAGAGACGGGCCATTTGGGCCATTTCCGGGCCATTTCTAGGAGTGGCTTTTCGTCAAGCATGCATCCAGACGGTGTCTCATTTGTCCCATTTATGTCCCATTCTTTTTCTTCGCGGACCCTGTCCCATTTGTCCCGTTTATGTCCCATTTCGTTGCGAGGACATAATAAGCGCCACGGCGAGTTCCTCTTGGCTCGAGGAGTCCTTTTTGGACAAGGTCGTCAAGATCACGCATGGCCGTTTTGCGGATAGCTCCAGTGAGCTGCTGATACTCAGCATTAGTGATACGCCGTTTGTTCAGAAGATGAATCACAATCTTCTGCTGCCGGTCATTTAACGCGAATTGACTCAGCATTGAGAGCGTGAGGGCGGCTCGCGGCAAGGTTAGCACGAATTGATCCGCACGCTGTTCAAAGACCGGCTCAGGAATTCCAGCTTGTTGGCATCGTGCGATCATATCCAATGTTCCCGTCCCGGCCTTCTCGATAAAGTGAGCCAAGAACAGTGGCTCGGCGATCAGGGGATTCTGCGGGATGGATGCATGAGGATGCCGGAGTTTTTCGGGCGTCAGACCCGGCGGCAACTCGCCCGGATTCCACACCTCCAGGCGGTCGGCAAATAGCATGACTTGAGTGGCGGCGTTGGAGGTGTAGTCGCGATGGGCGATGGCGTTGACGATAGCCTCGCGCACCGCCTTATAAGGAAGTTCGTATTCAACCTGGCTGGCGGGAGTATTGTCTTGCGGCGTGACCTTCCGTGCGAGTTTGGCCATGACGAAATCCACGGCGGCATCCACTTGGTCGAACAGCGTTCCTTTATAAATTTGATAGGATGGGATTGGCTTCTGGACTTGCGTCCCGTGGAAATGCAGGCACTTGGTCTCAGCGGATGGCGCGAATCGTTGCGGGTTATTGCCGAACAGCAACAAGGCCGCGTGCGTGGGCTGGCCGGCCACCAGCAGGTTCAGGTGCGTCAGAGCCTTTTCTATTGGCGTATCTTCGGGAAGGGCAAAACTGCGTTCGTGCCGCGCCTGCCCCAGAAACCATTTCAGCTTCTCGCCTGAAATATCGGCGAGCGAAGCGTCCCGCCCGCCCATGGCGTCGAACGGCAACACCCGCAATTCCCCTTTCTGGGCAAGGTAAGCGACAAGGCTTGCGTAAAGATTATTCCTCAATGCCGGAGCATCGGCAAACCGCCGCCGCACAAGCTGCCCGCCGGCCTTCTGGATCAGTTGGCGCATCCTCGGATCGCGGCCAGAGTCATCGCCGCTTTTGACCAAAATGATCCGGTACTTGCCTTTCTCGGTGGCCCGG
>JAPLSP010000527.1 GCA_026398575.1 Candidatus Sumerlaeota bacterium
GAAGACCTTAAGACAGAAAGACGCTGAGAGGATAAGACACGTCTCCGCGTCTCCCCTCTCCGCGTCTCCGCGTCTCCGCGTCTCCGCGTCTCCGCGTCTCTAGATCATGCCCCAATCGTTCGCATGTCGCGCAAGACGAGACCGGAAGGAACCTTTGGGAAGAAGAAGGTGGTCTTGTGCGGCAGACGCACGTCTTGTTTGGAAAGGCTGATCACCTGGTCCATCTTGGGCGGATTCATCAGGAACACGACGCAGGCTTTGCGCGTGGTCAACATCTTGAAGGCATCCGTCGCTTTGCGGGTATAGAATATTTCTTCCTCTCCCAGCTCGATCTCCGGGTTGCCGATCCAGACGTTGGGAATAATATAGCTGTGCAGCAGGCTCACATCCAATCCGGCGACGGCGGGCAACATATCCGGACTTTCGATCAGCGTTTCGGGTTTGACGCCTCGCTTGAGGGAAATGACATAAGCTTGACCGCGCGCAGTGACCATCGCCATGGAGGGCGCTTTTTTGCCGCGTTCCGCGATCATATCGAGCAGTTCCTGGCCCGCTTTTTCAGCATTCTTGCGCAGATCCACGGTCACGGGCTCCACCTTGAAGTTCTCTTCGAGGTCCTTCACGACTTCCTGCAAGTCAACCCCAATGCCGGTTTCCTCAGCCAGCGCGCGATGCGTGGGGAGGATGACCAGGCCGGGATCGGACATGCTGACCAGATACATCATCATATAATCCGAGCCATGCCGTCCGCCCTTCTGCCCCGACATGCGGCGGATTTCATTGCGATAGAAAAGAGCGGTTTCAAATCGGTGATGCCCGTCGGCGATGAAAAGCTCGCGGTCGTGCATGGCCTCGGAGATTTCACAGAGCGTCTCTTTGTTGGAGGCGATCCAGAGGGAATGCGTAGTGGTTTCGTCATCCTTCACGCTGATATTGGGCTTGGCCTTGTCCATGATGGATGAAAGTTTTTTGCCCAATTCGTTTTTCGAGTCGTCATACAGGACGAAAATCGAACATAAATTGAATTGCGTCGCCCGCATCAACCGGTAGCGGTCGGCTTTCGGCCCGGTGAAGGTGCGTTCGTGGGCGCGGATTTTTCCAGGGCCATATCCTTGCAGACGGACCAGTCCGAAATACCCCCGGCGTTTCAGATGCCGTCCGTCGGGAGTGGTGAAGGTCTGTTCGCACAAGTAGAAAGACTGCTTGGCGTCTTCCATCAAGACCTGGTCGCGCCGCCACTCCTGGAGGAGATTCGCCGCCCGGCTGTAACGGTTGTTGAATTCGTCATCGCCCGCAATGTCCTTGCCCAGAATGAGGCGGACAATATTGCGCGGATGACGATCATAGTATTGCGTCTGCTGTTCCGGTGAGATGCAGTCATACGGAGGCGTCACCACTTGGGAAAGATCACCAACAACCTTGGGGTTGTAGCGAGTTCCGATGAAAGGATAAACGTATGCCATATCTTCCCTGCCCTTGAAAAAATTTTAAGTACGAAAATTCATTTCTCACACAACGTCCACAAATAAGCGGGGTCTCCGCCTTCTCTAAGCCGCAGCACATACCGGCGCATGAATTTATGGACCTTGACCACGCGGCTGGAATAAGGATAGCGCTCCATCATCTCCATGATCTGATCCATCGCCTTGCCCGGATCGCCCAGCCGGTCGTAGCAAAGCGCCCGGCGGTAGATGACTTCATCCATCAGGAAAAAATCCGGCGCGCGCGCCTCGATTACCACGCTCTCCGCCAGGCCTTGGCGCAAGCGCTGCTGCAATTGCGCGGCGGTTCCGCCCGCCTCCTGGAAAGCCAGCTCGCCCAGCCATGCCACGCGCAAATAAGGCGCATAAGCCGAATCCGGATACGTTTTGAGCAACGCCTCAATTTTCGGCGCCGCCGCCGCGTCGCACACGCCGTTTTGGAGCGCCAGCGCCAGCGCCTTGTCGCCTTGAATCGCTTCCCACGTTTTGACATCGGCGGGGGCGCGCGGCGCTTCTATCCGCAATGCAAACGGCTCCGGGCGCAGGACTTTCTCGCCGCTGAGATCGCGGAATGACCATTCGAGCTTGATCCGGGCCTCGCCAGGCTGGGCGAAAACAAATCCTTCCGGTGAAAAATCATCCCGTTCCTTATAGCAAATCGCATGATCGAGAACGCGGATTTCCCGCGTCTCGCCCGGATCGAAATCATAAACCACTTCCGGACGCGCGGCAGCATCGCTCAGTCCAGTATAGCGGAATTCCGGAGCGTTAGCGGAGGCAATCATCGCATGGACGGAAGCGCCCCAATATGGCTGCGTGGCAAATTCGCTGGATTGCCTTGAGACGCAGGTGGCATGCAGCCGGATAAAGACCGGTTCGCCGGTTAAAATGACGGATTTTTGCAGGGCGGTTTTCAGGATGAAAACCGGCTGCGCTGCCGGCGCGGGAGCCGGTTGCGCCTGCGCGCCACATTCCGCGCAGACCAGCCATAGCGCCAGGGCATAGATTGCGATTGCGGCTGA
>JAPLSP010000745.1 GCA_026398575.1 Candidatus Sumerlaeota bacterium
ATCTATGCGATGCATCATCATCAGGAGATGGATAAATACGGTGGGCTCTGGCGCAAACTGCCCGTCACGTTCGCCACCTTCCTGATCGCGACGCTCGCGCTGACCGGTTTCCCGTGGGTCTTTTCGGGCTTCCACACCAAAGACGCCATCATCGCCAAGGCCACCGAGTTCGGCATGATCATGGGCGGCTTCCATCAAATCCTGGGGCCGCTGGCGACGGTCGCCGCGCTGCTGACGTCGTTCTACATGTTCCGCCTCATCTTCCTCACCTTCTTCGGCAAGCCCAAAGACCACCATCTCTTCGAGCACGCGAAGGAATCGCCGTGGACGATGGTGACGCCGCTCGTGATGCTCGCGGCGCTGTCGTTCTGGTACGTCGGAGGCCCGGCGGGATTGCTTGGCGGACGCAACGTCGTCAAAGACATGCTCGCGATGCCGGAACAGAAAGAGCGGGAGAGTGAAAGGTACGTCGCGCAGCGGCTGGAGACAAGGGATCAGGGGGGTGAGAGCAGGGGTCAGGGGTCAGGGGTCAGGGGCCAGGAAGAAAAAATCGAAAACCGAAAACCGAAAACCGAAAACGCGCAGGAAACCGAAAACCGAAAACTGAAAACCGAAAACCATTTGTCGCACATCGAACACACCGCGCACGTGCGCGCCGTGGGCGGATCGCTTATCGTTTTTCCGCTCGGAGTGCTCATTGCGATGGCATTCTATCTTTTCGGCTGGTTCAATCCCGCCGTCTGGGCGGCCAAATTGCGGCCGGTATATGTCTTCCTCTGCGAGCTATGGTACATGGATCATTTCTATCGGATCGTTTTCGTGCTGCCATTCATTCTCCTCTGCAAATTCCTGGGCGCCTTCGACAAATACGTCATTGATGGCGTGGTATATGCGATCCAATGGATCGTCTGGCTCAAGTCCGTCATCATCGGCGTGTTCGACAACTGGGGAATAGACGGCATGTTCAACGGCGGCGCATGGATGACGCGTTTCTCGGGCCGCGTCCTTGCCAAAGCGCAAACCGGACGGCTGCGCGCGTATCTGCTTTCGATCATGCTGGGCGCGATTATGCTGGCAGTGATATTAATTTTTGGGTAATTAGGGCAATCATAAATGAGCAAGGAGGCTTTAGGATTATGAGCGTTTTAATTTCCGATAGCGTTCTTCATGCGGCGCGCATCACGCCTGAAGAGTTCAAGCAGGAAGTCGCGGTGCTTTTTTTCGCGAAAGAGAAGCTGACATTAGGTCAGGCCAGCCAGCTGGCTGAAATGGACCAGCTATCCTTTCAGCATCTGCTTGCAAGCCGTCATATTCCCGTTCACTATGACATGGCCGATTTAGAGGAAGACCTGAAAACCCTGCGAAAAATGGGGCGGATATGATCGTCGTATGTAACACGTCTTTGCTGAGCAATATGTAGGTTTGTGCGCACATGAAAAAACTCAAGGATTGCATTCGCAACACCCGCTCAAGCGGAAACTAGGCGCAGACAAAGGCTCCCTTTCGATGGGTAAAGCGCTATTGTTATTGATCATTTTCTTTCCGCTTGCGGTTTCGCAGGCATGGTGCAGCTATGCCAATACGCCACCGCGGGAGATGGCATGCTCAGGAAATATCGTTTATTTTTCCGCCAGCGTGAATCCCTATGGCGAAGAGCTTTGGAAATCGGACGGAACTGCCTCCGGAACAGTAATGGTTAAAGACATCAATCCTGGTAAGAACAGCTCCACACCATGCTATTTGACTGTAATTAATGGCACGCTGTTTTTTGCGGCCGACGATGGAGAGCATGGAGTCGAGCTATGGAAAAGTGACGGAACCGCGCAGGGAACCGTAATGGTCAAGGACATGGCGCCTGGCGGCAAAGGATCTTATCCATATCAAATGACAGTGTTCAATGGCGCCCTATTTTTCGTTGCCGAGGATTCGACCCATCATCGCGAGGTTTGTCGCAGCGATGGCGCCCGAGAAGGCACATTTCGACTCAAGGAAATCTGGCCCAACCAGGGATATGGCTCACAGCCGAGCAAGCTTGCCGTTTGCGGGAATTCCCTTTATTTCCTCGCCTCGGATGAGTCAGGCCCCAGTTGCCTTTGGAAAACGGACGGTACACAAGTGGGCACGATGAAAGTCACGGATGAAACAGGCGGATTCATTCAAATCTGCAATTTATGGAGCGCGAAAAATTATCTTTGTTTTTCCGGATATAAGGGGAATGCTGGACTGTGGCGCGGAGATGCAACGGCGTCAGGAGCGATTAAGGTTCAATGTATTCATCCAGACGCGAGTCCTTGGCTCCAAGATGAATTCACCATGCTGGATGATGGCAGTTTTTGTTTCATCGCCTGGGATGGAAAGAAGAACAAAGAGCTTTGGCGGAGCGATGGAACAACCAGCGGAACCAGGAAAGTGCTTAAGAGCGACGGCGCCTCAATATTCGCCACAGGCTTGGAGAAAGCGAATGGAACGCTGTTTTTTTGCGACAATGAGGCATTTGGCAATTTGTGGAAGATTGACTCTCAAACCAAGCTTGCCGTGATGGTGAAGAATATTAAAGTGGATATCAGCGATTCCGGCAGAAGATATCTGAAGGGCGTTAATGAATTGCTATACTTCAGCGCCTCGGATGCCGCTCATGGAACAGAGATTTGGAAAAGCGATGGTACCGAGCAGGGAACCGTTATGGTGAAGGATATTAACTCGGCGCCGCAATCCAGTTCGGTTCCTCAAGTTCTGACGAACTGCAATGGAGTCTTATTCTTTGTCGCTTATAATCATATAACGCCCGGACCCAAGCTTTATCGAAGCGATGGAACCGAGCGGGGAACCATAATGCTACTGGATACTTACGTGGATTCGAGCACTAGCGCGCAACCAAAATAGTGGAAATCGGACGCCCGCAAAAGCAGGCATTGCTAACACTGCCTGAAGGTAGAATTCCAAACAAGAATCAAGACGAGTATAACTGCATACGAGGTTTTTCAAAATGGACAAGGCGTTGTTATCTTTGATTGTTTTCTTCCCGCTGGCCGGGATGTTGCTGCTTGGCCTGATGCCGGGCGAACGCAAGGGCGCGATCCGCTGGACCGCCGTCGCGCTCAATCTCATCACCTTCCTCCTGACGCTGTGGCTGACCTTCAGCTATCAAGCGGGACCAACAGATGCTTCCGGATACGCCGAACGCTTCACGGTCCGCGCGCCTTGGATCGAGCGGTTTTCCATCGAGTACTATATGGCCTGCGACGGCCTGAGCGTCATGCTGGTCGTGTTGACGGGATTGCTTTCGTTCCTCGCCGTCTTTTCCGCGTGGAAGATCGAAAAAGGGACGAAGGGATTTTTCATCATGTATCAGCTGCTCGTCGGCGGCATGATGGGCGTCTTCGTTGCGCATGACCTCTTTCTCTTCTATGTCTTCTGGGAGGTGATGCTCCTGCCGATGTATTTTCTGATCGGCATCTGGGGCGGGCCGCGCAAGGAATACGCTGCGATCAAGTTCTTCCTCTTCACGCTCGCCGGTTCGGTCCTGATGCTGCTGGCAATGCTGGCGATCTATTTCGAATACGCAAAGACCGGGCATCCCTTCGACATCCCCTGGCTCATCCAGCATCAACCCTTCGCCGGCAACGGCATGAAGCAGCAGCTGGTCTGGTGGGCGTTCTTTATCGGCTTCGCGATCAAGATTCCAATGTTTCCATTCCACACGTGGCTTCCCGACGCGCACGTCGAGGCGCCGACCGCAATCTCCGTCATCCTCGCCGGCGTCCTGCTGAAGATGGGTGGATACGGCATGTTGCGGATTTGCTGGCCGATGTTCTCCGATACGACGATGGGGGCGTCGTGGCATTGGCGCACGCTGGACGTAGTCGGGGTATTCGCGCTCATCAACATCATCTACGGCGCTTTCTGCGCGATGGCGCAAACCGACTTCAAGAAGCTGGTGGCCTATTCCTCGATCAGCCACATGGGCTACGTCCTGCTGGGCATGGCGGCGATGAACCGCGAAGGCGTCAACGGCGCCGTCTTCCAGATGTTCAATCACGGCCTCTCCTCGGCGGCGATGTTCATGCTCGTCGGCGTCGTCTATGAGCGCGCGCATCACCGCGAGATGGCGCGCATGGGCGGCCTGGGCTTGCAGATGCCGCGCTATATGGCGCTGGCGATGGTGTGCTTCTTCTCGTCGCTCGGGTTGCCGGGGTTGAACGGCTTTATCAGCGAGGTGATGGTCTTCCTCGGCGCCTTCACCGCGCATCCGGCGGCGATGACGTATCCGCGTTTGTTCACGATCATCGGCACGGTGGGCGTTGTGCTGACGGCGGCGTACATCCTGTGGTGCATGCAGCGCGTCTTTTTGGGGGCGGCCAAGGATGAATACAAGGGATTCAAGGACGTCAACTGGCATGAGGCGCTGTCAATCACGCCGCTGGCAGCGCTCTGCATCGTGTTCGGGATTCTGCCGAACCTGATGCTCAACATCTTCGACGGCACGATGCAGCACATCATCAAGATTTCACTTGGTTCCGCGGCGCAGACAGCGATAAAAATCGCGCAGTTGTTTTAGAGAGGAGATCATTGCACGATGGCGGTCACGATGCAAGAAATCGAAACGAGCAAGCGGTTCCTTATCTCCAAGGGCGCTCGGCGGATTATTCTCTTCGGCAGCGCATTGAAAGCGCCGGATAAGGCTCGCGATTTGGATATCGCTTGCGAAGGAATCAAGCCGGAGGAATTCTATTCTGTAGCGGGCGAGCTGACTTGGATGCTGCGGCGCGACGTTGACTTGATCGAGCTTTCCGACAATAC
>JAPLSP010000630.1 GCA_026398575.1 Candidatus Sumerlaeota bacterium
AAGGGCTGAACAACAAGGCGAAAGTCGCGATGAGAAATAGCTATGGATTTTCGACCTTCAAATGCTTGGAAATTGTGCTCTATCATAAGCTTGGCAAACTACCGGAACCGAAATTGACCCACAGATTCTTTTAAGGAACCAAATATAAAAACACCAAATTCTAAAGGATGACCGAACATGAAATCGAAAAGCGCCATCGTAGTATTCATGTTGTTAGCCGCATTCGCGTATCCCGCGACGAGCGAAACCCTGCAATTGCGAAGCGGGAAAACAGTAACGGGAGAAATTGTCGCCATCTCGGATAGTCACGTGATTTTGAAAATGGAGACCGGAGCGCGAATGAGCATGTCCAAGGACCAATTTGCCAATCCGATTCCCAAGTGGCTGGAGGCGGCGCGGGCGAACCTCGAGAAGAAAACGAACTGCGATGAAGCGGCGAAACTATGCCAGATGGCGTTGCAGTGGGATTCCAAGAATCAAGAGGCCAAGCGCATCATCGAAGAGATCGAATGCATAAAAAGGGCGGAAGCGGATGCGAAGCTGAAAGCGGAAGAAGAGGCCGCCGCTGCCAAGATACGCGCGGAAGCCGAAGCGAAAGCCAAACAGGAAGAGGAAGTCCGCGTCAAGGCTGCGGCGGAAAAAATCGCGCAGCAAAAAACGGTGGAAGAAAAAGCCGCCAAGGATAAGGCGGAGGCCGAAGCGAAGGCGAAAGCGGAAGCCGAAGCCAAGCAAAAAGCCGAACAAGCGGCCAAGGAAGAGCAACAAAAACTGGCCGCGGCCGCGCAGACGTCTCAGACGGCAACCGCGCAGACGTCTCAAACAGCAACCGCCGGCCCGGCGGCCGCGCAGACATTCCAAACTGTGGTCGCCAGCGCCATCCCGACGGCAGCGAACGCCGCCCCGGCCAATGCGGCTCTGGCATCGAATGTTGCTCCGGCAGCGAATACCGCCCCGGCATTGAACGCCGCTCCGGTGCCGCAGGCCGTCGCGGCTAATGATCCTCTTAAGGCGGCTGAACAAAGAGCCCCGGTGCAAGCACAGATCAACATTGGTGTTCTGGTCTTCTCCGAAGAAGGATACGCTGGAGCTCCAGTGAAAGACTTGGATGCATGGTACAATTCAACGTTGAGCGAGAGCTTCGGCAAAATCTGCAAGAATGACGATATTAAAAAGGTTCTGGATGAGAAGCTAGGCGGCCTTCCAACACAAATTCTTTCCGAACATGCAGAGACAATTGCAAAAACTTTTGATAAGCAGCCGTCGCTCTCCTGTTTGCTTGTGGTTTATCTTAATTTTGGTTCGCTAGGGTATCAAGTCAATGGGCCAAGTGATAATATGTTTATCAACCGGAAAGGGAACTTCTCTTTAATGATGCGCAAAGAGCACAAAGACTTCGGCCATATCGCGCCATCATGGGCTCAAGGAAGATTTTACGGAAACTTCAGCAGCGCAGAATGTTGCCTATTCCATCGTGGTTCAGGCAAAGCGGTATGTCATGGGCTTGTTGTGGACCAAAGCCAAACACCAACACAAGCATCGGCGGATTTTGGAAAGATCCTTCAGTCACTTCTTGAAGATGTTGCGCCTAAGATCAAGAAGGAGATCAAGGGTTGAATTGGACCTCTTACCAAGGTTCCAGAGAATTTCTAGGATAGCGCACTTCATCTGGAAGAAAAGGCAACATAGATCGAATTGGCGTCAAAGCTTCGGCGTGAGAGTTTCGAAATCGAAGTACCTATAAAGCATCCTACTCTAGAACCAGCACTACTATTAAAGGTTCTAGCGAAAGCAGCGTGAAGGAAAGAGGATTTTCGCTTGTATAAAGCCTATGAGCGTTGGACAATTCATCAATTCTGATCTGGTGAGGCGCTCTCCCTTGAAATTATACTTGGATGTCTGTTGTTTAGAAAGACCTTTTGATGATCAGACCCAGGATCGGATTCGTTTGGAATCCGAGGCAATTATAACCATAATGAGCTATGTAGAAATGGGCGCTTGGCAGTTGATTGGAAGCGCAGCGATTGAATATGAAATAGACCAGAATCCTGATAAGGGAATGGCAGCGCAGGTCAGAAAAACCATGGTCCTTTTTTCTAGTAAAGTTCATATTGACGATCATACGATCAGCCGCGCAGAAGATCTGACAAATTTAGGTTTTTCTACATAGCGAGATATACCGGCGCGGACTTGACGCGCTTCAACGCGAGTTGGGAACCGTTGGAATGATCCGTTTCATGCAGCAGGTTGAACCTGGAACGGGGGATTATTCAAAAGCGCGACACGCGTTGCTCCCCCCCAAAACTGTACGCGAGGTCGCGCGCGCAGTTCGCCGAAAAACAAACTAATTTGCCCTGATTCTCTGACTCTTATCAAATCTTCTCAAGCGCTTTAAGAAACGATTTGGTATCCTCATAGAATTCGCCTTGCCCCGATTTTATCTCGTGGAGAGCCTGATTGAGTTTTTTTCGCCATTCGGGGGTTCGTGTTTTATCAATCAGGTGGATGGGCTTAATTAGTATTCCTTGCCGCGTTAGCGCAAAGCCCATTGTGTCGCCTTTCGATATCCCCATCTGACGGCGAATCGAGGACGGCAAAGTGATTTGACCTTTTTCTGTAACCCGTGAGACTTCCATTGTTCTATCCTCATTAGAATATTTCGTGGCCGCCAATCCGCTGGTAGTAATGTCTTACATTCATACTATCATAGTCAATCGCTAAATATCCTGTGGTTTGCCTGAGGGCGCATTCCAGAATTCCATTGCCTTTCGCCACCACCGGGCCTCGTGCCGGTGGGGCGGTGATTTTGCTCCAGCAGCGTCCGCTTTTTTCTCGCCGCCACCGCCGGGCCTTGTGCCGGTGGAGAGATGATTGTGCGCCAAAAACGTGCGCTACCAATGAAAACCATCGCTCCACCGGCACAAGGCCCGGTGGTGGCGGAGGATAAAATAGGAATCTCTTTCTAGAGCAAAATCATCGCCCCACCGGCACAAGGCTCGGTGGTGGCGTGCTGGCCTTCAGTGAAAAATTTAACCAGAATTCTAAATTGCGCCCTTTGGCTGAACTGCTCACACCCCCGCCGCGCGCTCGAGGAGTTTGTTGACGCGCTGGATCATCAGGCGCGGGTCGGTCATCAGGCCGGCGGCGATCAGGGCGTTGTCGAAAAGTTGCTCGCTGATTTGTTTGGCCAGTTCCTCGTCGCTCTTCTTCAGTTCGGAGAGTTTTTTGATCAGCGCATGACGCGGATTGAGTTCGAGCGTCGCGTGGGAAGACGCATGAACATAGTCTTTGTGGACCGCCTGCAAGAGCCGCTGCATGGCGCCGGTCATCATGGCGTCGCTCTGGACGGAGATCGCGGGGCTATCCACGAGCCGGTCGGATTTGCGCACTTCTTTGACGCGCTCTCCCAGCGTCCGCTTCATCCATCCGCACAAATCCGCCATGGCCTTTGATTCCAGCGGCGCGCCTTCCGGTTCCTTTGTTTCGCCGCCCGGCAGCTGCAGGTCCCCGGCATCGGCCGAGAGGAATTTCTTTTCCTCGAATTCGCGCAGATGGCTGAAGACGAAGTCGTCAACGGGATCGAACGTGTAGATCACTTCGATATCGCGCGTGCGGAAAGTTTCGAGATAAGGGCCGGCCTCGATGACTTCGCGCGTCGGGCCGTTGATATAATAGATCGCTTTCTGCCCGTCCTTCATCCGCCCAATGTACTCCGTCAACGAGACTGTCTTGCCGGCTTCGCTCTTTGACGATTCATAACGCAGCAGCGGCGCGATCTGGTCCTGATGCCCCTCGCCGCGGATGATCCCTTCTTTGAAAAATCCCGAAAACTCCAGATAGAACTGGCTGTAGGCGTCCGCGTCTTTTTCCGCCTCCTGCGCGAACATCTTCAGCAGGCGGCTGGTCAGGACGTTGCTGAGCTTTCGCATCAGCGCGCTATCCTGCATGGTCTCGCGCGAGATATTGAGCGGCAGGTCCTCGCTATCCACGACGCCGCGGACGAACCGAAGCCATTCGGGCAGCAGTTCGGGCGGGCGTTTTTCGATCAGCACCTTGCGACAATAAAGGTCCACGCCCGGCTCGAAGCGTCCGAAACCGAAATGCTCGATGTTGGACTTGGGCGTGAAAAGAACGGCGTAAATCTGAAGCGGCGCGTCGGCGCTGAAGTGCAGGCGAAACGTGGGGTCCGCGATGTCGCCGCTGATGTAGCGATAAAACTCATTGTATTCGCGTTCGGTGATGTCGTTTTTGTTGCGCGTCCAGATGGCCTGGACCGTGTTGACTTCCTTGCCTTTGAGTTTGATGGGGAAGGGGACGAAGCTCGAATACTGCTTGATGATACGCTTGATCTCGTCTTCTTTCTCGAATTCGTGGCAATCGTCCTTCATCTCGGCGATGATGCGCGTGCCGCGATGCAGCCCCTCGCACGGCGCAACCGTGTAGGAGGCGCCGTCGCTGATCCACTCATAGCCTTGAGCGTCCTTGTGGTAGGATCGCGTCAGGACGCGCACGCGATTGGCGACCATGAAGACGGAGTAAAAGCCGACGCCGAATTGGCCGATCAGATTTACGTCTTTGCGGGCGGCTTCGGCCAGTTGCTCCAGAAATTCGCCCGAACCCGAGTGCGCGATCGTGCCGAGGTTTTCGATCAGTTCTTCGTGCGTCATGCCGATCCCGGTATCCGTGATGGCGAAGGTGTGCTCCTTCTCATTGAGAGCGATTTCGATATCGAGCGCCAGGTCGGCGTCGAAAACATCCTTGCTGACGACCTGCTCGTGCCGGATTTTTTCCAGCGCGTCAGCGGCGTTGCTGACCAGTTCACGGACAAAAATCTCGCGGTTCGTGTAAAGCGAATGCGTGACGATTTCCAGAACCTTGCGCACCTCGGCGCGGTCGACGGCG
>JAPLSP010000347.1 GCA_026398575.1 Candidatus Sumerlaeota bacterium
AGTCCCGTTTCCCGCTCCATTCGACAGCGACAATCCCCGGCCGACACGGCCGGGGATTTTTATTTCAAGGCGCCTCCCTTTTTCGAATCCCTTTTTCGAATTGCCCTTGAATCAGCGCAAATCCGCCTTTAGCATCCCTCCAAGATGAGCATAGCGAGGGAGGAGCATTATGATGCATGCAGCGCTCGTCGCCATCAAGCCCTGGGTAATCGCCGGGCCTCATGGGCTGGCTTTTCTCGTCGCGGCAATCGTATTGTTCGCCAGCGCGGGTATCGCAGCCAAATGGAGCGTGTGGTGGTCATGGGTCATCACGGCGCTCACCCTCCTGTACATTATTGGGCGCCTAGTTTGGATTATGGGATAATACGATGACGGAGCTATTGCTCAACGAGCGGCTGGTTCTGGCGGCCTTTGTTCTTGCAGCCGTGGTGATGCCGCTTATCGGCGCAGCAATATGGATCGCCGCGCAACGCCACTCTGACCCTCGCGGTCGCCGGCGCGCGGCCGTGGCGATTGCGATTTCAGGACCGGCCCTCGGGTTGTTGTGGCTTATATACAATGGAATCATCAAGGTCTTCGATCTCGACAGCCTGGCGGGATTGGGCGCCAATTTTCTGATCTTCACCCTCGCCGGCCTGGCCGCGGGACTGGTTTGGCGGCGATACGCCACCCGGCAAGAGCGGCAATAGAAGACAGGATAGATTAGGGACAGGATGGATTAGGGACAGGATGGATTAGAGACAGGATAGATTAGAGATAGGATGGATTAGGGACAGGATGGATTAGGGACAGGATGGATTAGAGATAGGATGGATTAGGGACAGGATGAATTAGGGACAGGATGGATTAGAGATAGGATGGATTAGGGACAGGATGGATTAGAGATAGGATGGATTAGGGACAGGATAAATTCATCCTGCCTCTATTCTATCCTGTCCCTAATTCATCCTGACTTGATTTTTTTTTGACTCAAAAATCTTTCTGTCTCAAATTTATCCTGTCTCTAATCCATCCTGTCTCTTAAAATCCTCCTGACTCAAAAATCATTCTGACTGAGATACTCATGCTCCGATGGCTCCGCAACTGGCTGATTCGCCGGGGATGGATGGCCGACTGGCAAACGAACGATCATCTCTTGTTGGGCAGGCAGGGCGAAGCGCTGGCGGCGCGTTATCTGCGCCGGCAAGGCATGAGAATCCTCCGGCGCAACTACAGCGATGGATCGTGGGAAATTGACCTGATCGCCTCCGAAGGGGAAACGGTGGTTTTTGTGGAAGTCAAGACGCGCCAAAACGTGGACTTCGGCGCTCCCGAGACGGCCGTGGATATCTACAAACAGGACCACATCCGCGCCGCCGCACAGCATTATCTGAAACGTTTGCGCCGCGCCAGGGAACTCCCCCCGTTCCGATTCGACATCGTGGCCATAGATTGCAGCCACAAAGGCCAAAAGCCCGTCGTCAATCACATCCGCCGCGCCTTTTAGGCCGGTTTTCGGTTTCCGGTTTTCGGTTTTCGGTTTCCAGTTTTCGGATTCCGGTTTTCAGTTTTCGGTTTTCGGTTTTCGGTTTCCAGTTTTCGGATTCCGGTTTTCAGTTTCCGGTTTTCGGTTTCCGGTTTCCGGTTTTCGGTTTCCGGTTTTCGGATTCCGGTTTTCGGTTTTCGGTTTTCGGTTCTTGGCTGCATCTCTGTGTCAAAAAATAAGGCACAAGACCGCGGACGATAACCGGCAAACTGGAAACTGAGAACCGAAAACTGGAAACCGAAAACTGAAAACCGTTAACTGCAAACTTCGCTTTTTTGGGTGAATCGGCTTGACTCCCGCAAACCGGCGATCAAAAATTACCTCCGAAGATAAACAATGACCGCGCAGAAAATGCGCCTTTGTTTTTCTCGCAATTGTTTACGGGACATCCAAACTTCTAACCTCCTCCCCTAAACCAACTCCCGGCGAACCCGTCACTGACGCAAATCGCCCCAGCGTATCGAAAGGAGTACCCCGAGGTCTGAACGGATACTCGGGTAACAAGGATTTCATGCAAAACATCAACCACGACCTGGCCATGGTGGACCCCACCGAAACAGAAGAACCTGCTGCGCCGCCCGCTCCTGCTCCGGCCCCCGCGCCGGCGCCTGCTGCAAAAGCCGCCGCCGTCCCGGCCGCCGCTGCTGCCGCCGCGGCAAGCGCTCCAGCGCCCAGCGCACCCGCCACACCCGCGGCTTCCGAAGACTTCGAGTCGCTGGTGGAGAACTACATGGAAAAACTCGAGAGCGTCGAAACCGGGCAGATATTCGACGCGCGCATCGTCGAGGTGCATCGCGAGTATGTTCTGGTGGACATCGGCGACAAATCGGAAGCGATCGTCAACATCGCCGAGTTCACGGATGCCAAGGGCGAGATCAATGTAACCGTGGGCGATATTATTCCCGTCCTGATCGGCGAGCGCGACGATGAAACCGGGATCGTCGAGGTTTCATATACCCGGGCCCGCCAGCAACGCGCCTGGCAAGGGCTCGAAAAAGCTCACAAGGAACACCTGCCCCTCAAGGGCAAAGTGGCAAGGGTGGTCAAGGGAGGCTTGGAAGTGGATTTCGGCGCCATGGCTTTTTGCCCGGCTTCGCAGGTGGACCTTCGCCGCGTGGAAAATCTGGAGACTCTGGTCGGCCAGACTTTGGACTTTGCCGTTGCGGAAATCAACCAGCGGCGCGGGCGGGCGGTCGTGTCGCGGCGCGCGTGGCTGGAGACCGAGCGTGAGAAACAGCGGGAAGCGGTCCTGAAGTCGCTAAAAGAAGGGCAGGAGTTAACTGTCACGGTCAAAAACATCGCCGAGTTCGGCGTCTTCTGCGATTTGGGCGGCGTGGATGGACTGATTCCGCGCGACGAACTGTCATGGGACCGAGGCCTCAAACCCTCCGAATGCGTCCGTCAAGGCGAAGAAATTCGCGTCGTTGTTTTGTCAGTGGATCTTCAGAAGAACAAAATTTCGCTCAGCCGGCGCAGAACCAAAACCGATCCCTGGGACAGCGTTGAGACCAAATTCGCCATAGACTCCACCGTCCCGGGCAAAGTCGTGAGCATGGCCAGTTATGGCGCATTCGTGCATCTGGCTGAGGGAATCACCGGGCTTCTGCACGCGGGCGATTTGACGTGGGATAAAGGCCCGAAGAATCCGGCTGATTTTCTCAAAGTCGGCGATCACGTCAAGGTCGCCATCTTGGAAATCAACAAAGAGAAACGGCAGCTGGCGCTGGGTTTGAAGCAAATCACAATGGATCCCTGGGCGGGCGTGGCCGAACGTTATCTTCCCGGTTCGCGCTATAAAGGAACCATATCGGCGGTGGCCAAATTCGGCGCCTTTGTCCGGCTCGAAGAAGGCATCGAAGGCTTGATTCATATCTCCGACCTTTCATGGGATAAGAACATCCGCAAGGCCGAGGACATAGTCAAAGTGGGCGACGAGGTCGAGGTGGAAGTTATCAGCGTAAGCGTCACCGAACGGCGCATGTCTCTGAGCATCAAGAAGCTGCAGGATAATCCGCTCAGCGTCTTCGCCTTCAACCATCCGGTCAACAGCGTCGTCGAGGGCAAGGTGGTCCGGTTGACCGATTTCGGCGCGTTCATCGAGTTGGCGCCGGGCATTGACGGCCTGGTTCACGTCTCGCAGATCAGCGAGGATCGCATAGACAAACCCAGCCAGGTGTTGAAAGAAGGCGAGACCGTCACCGCGCTGATTCAGAAGATAGATCCGGAAACGGGCAAGATATCCTTGAGCATCAAGGATTTCGTGAAGCGTCGTGAAAAAGACGAGATGAAGCAATTCCTCAGCAGTATGGGTACCCGGCATGGCGGCTATAATATGGGGGATTTGCTGCGCAATGCCGCGATTCAGATTCCTACGGAAGAAAAGGGCCCGCATTCCGAATGAACACAGACATGGCGCCGCCGCCGCTTCCGCACATCCCGCAAGCGTCAGCGATACGCCCTAAAAAAAGCAGGACCAACCTTATCGCCGGCATTGTCATCGCCTTCATTGTCGCATGCGGGATATTCATACTCATCGCGATCGCTCTGGCCGTGCATTACGGATCCGCGCTCCCGTTTGGGAGCCGCGTGGCCCTCATCCACCTCGAAGGCGCCATCTATGACTCTTCCGAATTCCTCAAGGAACTGGAGTATCATAGCAGAGACAGCCGCGTCCGGGCCATGGTGGTGAGGATCGAAAGCCCGGGCGGAGCGGTCGCAGCCTCGCAGGAAATCTATGCCGAATTGAATAAATACCGGACGGGCAAGCGGACGGGACACAAGGTTCCCGTGGTCATTTCATTTGGCAACGTCGCGGCTTCGGGCGGCTACTACGTGGCCTGTGCCGGCGATCGCATCGTCTCGAATCCGGGAACCATCACCGGCAGCATCGGCGTGATCTTTTCCGTTCCCGAAGCCTCGCAAATCCTGAACACCATCGGCTTGAAGTTCAACACCATCAAGAGCGGCGAACTGAAGGACGCGGGCTCCATGACGCGCCCGATGACGGACAAGGAACGCGCCTACCTGCAAACTGTGATTGACAACGTCCATCAGCAGTTTCAGGCCGATGTGATCGCCGGACGGCGCGATGCGCTGATCAAGGCGCTCGCTGCCAAGAACAACACGCCGGAGGCAAACGTCAAGGACGCGGAGATCAAGCAATACATCGCGTCGCTGGCCGATGGGCGGATTCTGTCGGGCAAAGAGGCGCGCGAAGCCGGCCTCGTGGATGAACTTGGCACGATTGAAGACGCGATCAAACTGGCCTGCAAACTGGGGGGCGTCAGTACGGAAACTCCCGCTTCCGAGATGCCCAGGCACAAGGGCCTTGCGGAAGCGCTTTTCGGTTCGGCTGAAAACCTCCTGCGTTTCGCCAACCGGGCCGCCGGCGCGCCGCTCCAATATCGCCTTCCCTGGTAGATGCGGGACGTAGATGCGGGACGCAGATGCGGGACGTAGATGCGGGACGCCGGACCGCATTAAGGCGGGAAGCTTAATTGCGCCGTCCGGCGTCCGGCGCCTACCCGTCATAGTAGGAGGCCGCTCATGAAGCGCTATCGCGTGAAGACCGGCTCGAAGGTCAACCTTAAGGATTGGTCCCCCGCCGATACCGGCGCCGTTGACGGCGGCAAGGCCGAAGCCCTCAAGCGCATCGGCAAATTGCACGTTCAGCTCGAACAACTCCAGGAGCTGCTCTACGCCGAACGCCGCCATCGCGTGCTGATCGTCCTGCAGGCGATGGACACCGGCGGCAAGGACGGCGCCATTCGCCGCGTGTTCGAGGGCGTCAATCCGCAGGGCGTGCGCGTGACCAGCTTCAAGAAACCTTCGGATGAGGAATTGAGCCACGACTACCTTTGGCGGATTCATTCGCAGGTTCCGGCCAAAGGCGAAATCGTCATTTTCAACCGCAGTCATTATGAAGACGTGCTCATTGTGCGCGTCCATAATTTGGCGCCGCAGGAGGTTTGGATGCGGCGGTTCGATCACATCAATGACTTCGAGCGCATGCTCGCCGACGAAGGCGTCACGATCCTGAAGTTCTTTCTGCACATCAGCTGCGCGGAACAGAAAGAACGGCTCCAGGCGCGGCTGGACGATCCGGCAAAAACCTGGAAGTTCAGTTCCTTTGATTTGGCGGAGCGCAAATACTGGGATAAATACATGACGGCCTATGAAGACGTGTTGACCAAAACCAGCACGCCGTGGGCGCC
>JAPLSP010000316.1 GCA_026398575.1 Candidatus Sumerlaeota bacterium
GCCAGCCCGCCAAACCGCTGTGCAATCATACCGGCTCACTCGTGATTTTTAATTGTCATCACTCACGAATAATAATTGTCGCTCTTCAGGCTGGAGCCAATTCCTGCATTTCATTGACGTAAAACTTCTCCGAAGCGAGGCTCGCCTCAATGGTTTCTCTGCCTTCCTGCCCGTCGCTTGCCCGACTGCGATAAACCTCGAATACGTATTTCTCGCTAGGAAAGCGATTCCCGATTTCCACAACCTGAAGCAACACATGCGACCGGCCTTTGGCGGCTGCCCTCTGCAACCGGAACACATTGTCGACAAGAGTCTCAATAGTTCGGTCTTTCGGCGACTCAGAATTGCTCTCATTAAACACGAAGAGTGTGGTGACCCCGTATCCATGCAGCATGTTAAGAAGCACCGACAGAAACCCCTTCCTCTCTGTCAGTCTTGGGAAATTCATGTGGAGATCACTGACGGCGTCAATGACGAGCCTCACACGTGGAGCGTCCGACGAAGAAGAGATTGTCCCCGAAGCCTGATCCGGCTTCCGTAAACCGATGCTCCGAAACAAGCGCTCTAACATGACCAGGAATCCCTCTGGTGGAATAAAGGCCGACGCTAGGCGGTGAATTATTAGCCGGTGGTAAGGCTTCACGTGCTCAAAACTCAAAGGGTCAGGAAATTCCTCCAAACAGGCCTCATCCTTGCGGCAGATGCTGTCAAACACCTTAAGCCTCTCGGCAAACCCATATAACACATCCGGACGTTCGTGCAAACTCAGGAAAATGGCCTTCCCTGTGTTCTGGCGTTCCTCCATGCCCGCTTTGCAGAACGCGATGGCCATGGGGGTCTTGAGAGTCCCCGCAGGCCCGATGAGCAGCGAACTCGACCCTCCCATGATACATCCAGTTCCGCTTTCCGAGATTTCTTTGTCTAGCCCACTGATGCCGAATTGAATTTGTTCATCCTCTAAAGCTCTGCCCTTCTTTCTGCAGAAGGCCCCCAGGCTGGCAGGAAGACTCGGGAGCACCTCTACACCTTTTCCTGAACATATGCGGAATAACTGGGGCCCGCGCACATGCATGCTGTTGGCTGCTTTGACGATCTGCAGATATCTTTCGCAATAACTTTCTGATGCCATGTCATATTTGTCGCCCTGCGACAACGTAATGTAGACATCAGTCAAGTACGGGTCGCGACCCACTTCATGCACACTCTCTTCATCAACCAAAATCAATACTGTGGGCCATGGAAACGTCCGTCGTCCTTCAGACTCCACCTCTGTGTTCCAAGATTGAGTCAGTTCGAATTCCTCCACTCGAGCTAACCGCCGTTTTCCTGTTAGTCCTTTTAAGGGAGGAATGGAGTCAATAACCACAACACACTCATCGGCTTTCTTGCCTCTTTCGTCAGGTTTTTGACAGGCTCTTACATCCTTATCAATCAAGTCCTTCAAGTTGGCAATAGTTCGCTCCCCGCCATACGGAATAATGAAGAATTTAACTTGGTAACTATAGTCCGAGCTCCATTCCATATTCTCGGGAATGGAGGTCTGTTGACCATCGTTTCCAACAAATGAGTTGCCGCAAAGAGTCACATGCCCCTGCTCTAACCCAAAGCCCCGGAATTTCTCCTCGATCCTATCAGGAAAGTAATCGGAAATGTAATAGAGCACGCAACGCAGGCGCCCTCCTTCGGGAAACGGTTGCGACAACTCTTCCGTGCGCCCCGAACATGCTAATTGAAGCGCCAACGTTGATTTGCCTGAACCTTCTGGACCACGTATAATTATTCTTAGTGGTGCATGGCCAGGCCACGTCATCCCTCCCTTAAGAAACAATGCATCAAATCCTTCGATCTGTTGCGACGTCGAATAGACGAGCGATGCGCTTTTAGGCATATAGATATTGTCCCAGATCAAACATCTTTTTGAGTGCAGCCCTGAGTTCAGGCCTTCCTTCAATCTTCCCCCAGAGCGATGCGAACAGAGCATCCAACTCAGGAATACTACGAACGACCTCCCGCAGGACATCCAAGGCTAGAAGGCTTCCACCTCTGACGGAAACACACCTCACGAACTTAGTAATAGGCGCGACCAATCCAGGGAATGTGGATCTTACTGAGGCATCCAGAGAATCCAGTAGAAAGTGGCTGTCGTCAAAAACCCGTTTGCGTTCTTCATCGGCTCTTCCCCCAATCTCTGCCAAATAGGGATGGTTCCGCCTATCAAACAGCAACTTGCGATAAATCTCTTCGCAAATGGCCTCAGCAGGGGCCTGCTCGCTTAGATGCGACCAAGGTATAGAGCTAGGCATTATACGGTTAAAAATCTGTTCCTCGCGATTGACTTTGTCCATTGATCGATCCGGAAGTGAGCACCCAGGAGTCAGTTGCGGAAACCTTGAGTAGTCCTCGGGCCACGATCCTCGGACCTCACCAAGCTCTTCTAAGAAACCAGTGTCGGCTACGTAGCCGCATATTCGCCCTGACGATAAAGTCGCATCCTCACGCAATGCCTTTTGAAATGATGGGATGTCATGGAAACCCACGGAAATGATACCGACACGCTGGAACTGTGACATCGCGGCCTGACTAAGTGAAAGCGCAGCCGAATCCCGCTTTACGAGGAAGAAAATGCTATTTATGCGTGGCGTAGAGCGCCCGCTTTCGCTGTAGCACTTGTCGATCCAAGTCGATTGAGGGGTTCGTCGCTGCAAATGCACTTTGTGCGTGCCATTCGGGACGCGTGCATCTGTAGGTAGAATTCGTTGGTGCTCATCCCGCAAGTGATACCGCCCCAAATCTATTTCACCATTTT
>JAPLSP010000739.1 GCA_026398575.1 Candidatus Sumerlaeota bacterium
CCAGAGCCGGTTATTCCGCTTTTTCCATTTCCTCCCATGCCTCCGAAAACTCAAATGATGATCAGGCTCATGCTGATTCAAATCGCGGCTATTCACTCGGTATTATTGCCGCTTTTCACCCACTAATTCTTCACGGGAACCCCTTTTTCCTTGGTTGTGAAAAAAGGTTCGAAAATGCGCTGGAGAACTTCTTTTGTCATGCCACAGCCCGTATCTGCCACTTCGAGTAGCACATATTTACCAGGCTTTACTGGTAGTTGGGTTTCGACATAGTCTATGCCGAGTGTAATGTTATGAGTCTCAATGGTCAGTTGCCCACCATTTGGCATGGCATCACGGGCGTTTACTACCAGATTCATGAGCACCTGCTCAATCTGCCCTGGGTCAACATTTATTAGGTTCAGGAAAGACTCGGGGTGGAAGCGCAGGCTTATGTTCTCCCCAATTATGCGGCGCAACATCTTCGTTATGTCCTTCACTATGTGATTCAAGTCGACTATCCTGCGTTCAACTGTTTGGCGACGACTGAAGAGCAAGAGCTGGCGGATGACTGCAACGGCGCTCTCTGACGCCCGTATTACTTGTGTCAAATCAGCATACAGATCAGAGTCCTTAGCTGCCTTATGCAATTGTATTTTTGTGTATCCTAAAATGGCCTGAAAAAGATTATTAAGGTCATGCGCGACGCCTCCTGCCAATAGCCCCAGCGACTCCATCTTCTGAGATTGCCATAACTGAGATTCCAGCAGGGACTCTTTAGTGACATCTCTTATTGTAAGTAATACAATTGCTTTCCCTTTCCAGGGGACTAATTTGGCCTGAATCCTGTATGTACTAGTGGCCTTGCCCTGGATCATCATCTTTACGTCCCTATTCACTTCTTCCTTCTTCTCATTGAGTAGCTCATCCTCAATATCCGAAAGAAGTATAGGTACATTATCTCTGTTTTTTTCAGCAATGAGAAGTGACACAACTTGATCATTCCTCACTCGCACGAGCCCCTTGTCTATGAGTGGCTCTAGAGAGGCTGTCGCGTAACAGACAGCATGATCCTGCAAGACGATGATGCAGACATCAACATTGTCCAATACAGCTTTAAGCAGCTCCTTTTTCGCGGCTGAGAAATATTTAACCGGCGCTTCTGCAGATACATACTGGCCAGGCCTGTGCCGGGAAGAAAAGCGACGCTCGGGAAAGACAGAGACCGGATCACTGCAAGCATTCTGAAGGAGGCTGCACAGGTCGCGAACCGAAACAGGCCTGAGCTCAGGAAGGGGGCTAAGCGAATTCTCTACAATCCGTGCGAGTGCCTCATGCAACGCTTTGTCACGAGTCCCTTCTCCCTTTAGCATAAAGCGCTGCAGTTCCTCGCTTTCTTCTTTTGGGTTGTTGAGTGAAGGGTAACATCCTGTTAGAAGATAATAGAGAATTGCACTCACGCCGTATGAGTCAATTGACTCAGCCCGGCTCTGAAGAGAGGGAATGTAGTGCATCAAGGACTCTGCTTCTTGCCTGACTAAGTCATTCCGCACTTCTGGCGGTAGGAATACAAAAGACCCTATCGGCCCTTGTGTTAAGCCAGTATCGCCTCGTTGAAATGCAAGGTCAAAATCTGCAAGCTTTGCATAAAGTGCCCCCGTTGTCTGTTCCCGGGTGATTAGAATATTTGATGGCTTGATATCACGATGAACAACGAGTTTTGAGTGTGCATAGCTGATAGTCTCGCATAGGGATATGATGAGCCGAACTTTTTGAATAACATCAAATGGAATTTGCTGTTCTAGAGCACGTTTTGAAAAGCCACGAAGGCTGCCCAGCTCACAATATTCCATAGTATAGTAGCAATCATCCATACCTTCATCATGTAGATTGTATATCTGGACTACTCCTGGGTAGGCCAAATCACGCATTATACGAATTCCGCGAGTAAAGCGTTGATACGCCTCATATCTCATAAGATGGCTGAATCGATCCGGAGCAAACTTTTTTAGCGCGCTCAGAACCTCTGCGCTCGAATGCCTAACTAGGTAGACCACTCCAAATGAGCCTCTTCCCAATTCACGAATGGGAACAAGTGGACCAAATTGGGCAGGCAATATTTGTCCAGTTTTACCACTTTTGTCCTCGCCAATGGAATTTAGAACGGGTGTATGAATCGATCTGCGATGAGTGGTCTTAGCAGAAAGACTTGCCGCAATTCTCTGCAAGAATGGCAGGGATCGAATGGTCCAGACGCCGTTCTCGGCATAAGTCGAGATAGGACGGGGGACCCACCCTCCACCAAGATGGTCATACTGCCTCAGCCAAATATCGCAAACATCTTTTTCTATATCCAATCGCGCAAGACTATAGCCATTCTCCCGATCTGATCGGTCGTAACAAGCTGCTGCTGCAATGCGCACATGATTACCTGTCCTCTGTACCCAATTCAGATGCTCATGCCCATGAAGGTGGAAATCGAAGTTCTGCTGAATCAGTCGAGAAAACACCTGTTCCTCTTGCTCCGCCAGCCAAGCTATTGGATGATGGGTCAGTGCTACGGAGATGACACAACCTCGTAGATTGGACATAAGTGTCTCTGCCTGCCACTTGGCGCCGAGCCAAAGTTTCCCCTTCTCGTCGTCCCTGCAAGAGGACCAAGCGGAGTTGAACCCGGCCACACCTACTCTAATGCCGGATACCAAGGGTGTGCATGCATATAAAAGGCGGCTCGGGTCCTGCAAGAGATGCGTATAACCGGCAGAACTAAGAAATGTGCTATACTCTTCCAGGCGTTCGGCATAGCGACGCCATTGCACGTTGGCATCATGAATCATATCACATATACAGAAAGGATCTTTTTGGCGGTCGAGCCACTCTGTTTGATCCGCACTGACAGCCTGCCTATTTATATCATGATTTCCCGGAACGATGAAAACCATTTCTGCCGGGATAGGAGGACTATAGCAGCTTCGCAAACCATCCAAGAGAGCAGCAGTTTCGCTATACTGGTCTCTAATCTGGGATCCTGGCCCTTCCCCGAAGGCAAGATCTCCTGTTACAAACAACAAGTCTGGCCTTAAAGCGTGTTCATCTTGAAGACGTAGGAGATCGCTTTTCAAAGAGGACAATATTCTGCCGGCATCCCAACCCGTGCGATTGGCGCATAGATGGAAATCAGATAGATGTAACCAAGTGACAGTGGCCATTTTCCGAATCCTCCTTGCACAGGGCAATGTTCTATATAGAACTCAAGACTGTCGGACTAGAAAACCTCAAGAGTTCGGCCGCAGATTTCCGCTCGATACGCTTCGCGCTAAACATCGCCGAAAAACAGCAGCTCGCGCCGGTTGGCGCGATAGTGAATATGATACAGAATCCCCGGACGATCACCCGCACAAATTGAGACATAATAATGGCTATTTTACCTTATGAGCTGCCGGCGAGTCAAGAGTTTGATAATTCGGCGAGAAATGCCTGGAATGCAGGCGCAGAAAAAGCTTGGAATGGCGGCGGCGGGGCGTTGTATGATGCTGTAGCAGTGTTTTGAAAATCGAGAAAGACTTCTATGAAAGGACCAATTACAAGCATGAGGAACTCCAAGATAAACCGCCGTGAACTGCTGGCGGGCGCGACGGCAGCGGCGGCGGCGTTTATGCTTGTGCCGCGGCATGTGCTGGGCGGGGCGGCCGGGCCGGCGCCTAGCGAGAAGATGAATGTGGGCAATATCGGCGTGGGCGGGATGCAGGGACTCGGGGATACCAAGGCTGTCAAAGGCGAGAATACGTATGCGCTGTGCGACGTGGATGAAGGGCACCTGAATAAGGCGTTCGAGTTATTCCCGAAGGCCAAGAAGTATCGCGACTTCCGCGAGATGCTGGAGAAGGAGCAGAAGAACCTGCATGGCGTGACGATCACGGTGCCCGACCACATGCACGCAACGATAGCGTTGTGGGCGATGGAACGCGGCATCGGCGTGCACTGCCAGAAGCCTCTGACGCAGACGGTCTGGGAAGCGCGCCAACTGGCGAATGCCGCGAAGAAGTACAAGGTGGCCACGCAGATGGGCAATCAGGGGTATTCCTCGACGGCCACGCGCATCGCGTGCGAGTATCTCTGGAATGACGAGATCGGCGAAGTCAAGGAAGTGCACTCCTGGAACGGCGGCGGCTTTTCGCGCGGCGTCACGACGTGGCCGCCCGCCGAGCCGGTTCCCGCCACGCTCAACTGGGACGTCTGGCAGGGACGGGCGCAGGAGCACACCTTCAGCAAGAAGATTCATCCGATTAACTGGCGCGGATTCCTGGATTATGGCACCATGATGATCGGCGACTGGGGCATCCACCAGTTTGGGCCGGCCAACTGGGGGCTGGGCCTTGGCGAGACCTACCCAACCAGCGTGCAGTGTCTGTCGGTGGAGGGAGTCAATCCTGTCACGTATCCGAGTTACTCGTGCAAACTCGAATGGCCGGAACGCCCGTGCAAATACGTCAAAGCAGGCAAAATGCCGCCGGTGTCGGTTTTCTGGTATGAAGGCAGCAAGGCCAAGACGTTCAAGATGCCCGAAGGCTTGACGAAGGAAGACATGAAAGACATCAACGAGATATTCATCGGCTCGAAAGGATTCCTCGGCACGCGCGCCCGAGGCGAGAGCTACACTCTGTTGCCTCTTGCCAAACAGACGGGCCATCCGCGTCCGCCCGAAGTGATCAAGCGCTCGCCCGGTCACTTCCAGGACTGGATTCGCGCGTGCAAGGGCGGCGAGCCGGCGTGCTCGAACTTCACCATCTCGGGACCGTACACGGAATGGATGCTGCTGGGCGCGATCTCGTGGCGGTTCCCGAACGAGAAACTGATGTGGGATGGGAAGAACCTGCGCTTCACGAATAACGAGAAGGCCAATGAATTCGTCAAACCCAACTTCCGCAAGGGATGGGAGCTTAAGGACATCACGCTGTAACGAAATGAAAAATGAAAAATGAAAAATGTAAAATGAGAAATTGAAAATGAAGAACTGATCCTGCATCAATATTTGAGATCTGGGTATATTTTAGAGAGTCTTAGATGCACTGGCGCAGGTTTCAGAACACTACATCCAATCGGAGAAAACTTATGGAAACACGAATCATGACCGACGAAGGAACAACCCGTCGCGCGTTTATCGGCGGCGCGGCAGCCATTGCGGCCTGCGCCCTTGTGCCGGGACGCGTGCTGGGGGCGGACGCTCCAGCAGTAATCAAGCCCAACTCCGTTTTTAGCGGAGTGCGCATCGGGTGCATCACGTACAGTTACCGCGGCGGTAAAGTGAACTCGGCCCAGGAGACCCTGCAGGCCCTCATCAAAGACGGACTCAGCGAAGTGGAACTGATGGGCGGGCCGATACAGGGGTATATGGGCACGGGCGGCGCCAAGAAAGGCGAAACGCCGACGGATGCCCAGCGCCAGGCGCAACTGGACAAGTGCAAGGAACTGCGCAAGATGTACAACGACGCGGGCGTCAATATCCACATTCACAAGTCGGACTTCGGCAAGTCGGATGAGGAGATTGACTTCAATTTCCTGGTGGCCAAAGCGGTGGGCGCCGTGGGCATCACCCTCGAACGCAACGAAGCGATGGCCAAAAAACTCGGGCCTTTTGCCGACAAGCACAAGATATGGGTCGCCTTCCACAACCACACGAACAACTACCCGGTGATGGATAAGATGGATCCGATCCTGGAGGCTGGCCAGTTCATCGGCTTCAACTTCGATGTCGGCCATTACTTCGCCGGCACCAAGGGAAAGTCTCCGATTCCTGTGATCGAGAAGTACCACGACCGCATTGTCAGCCTTCATACGAAGGACCGAACCGCCGAAGGCGGCAACCTGCCGTGGGGCCAGGGCAAGACGCCGATCAAGGAGATTCTCCAGCTGATGAAGAAGGAGAAGTGGACGTTCCCTGCGGATATCGAGCTCGAATATGCGGTTCCCAAAGATTCGGATGCCGTAGCTGAAGTCGCCAAGTGCGTCCAGTTCTGCAAGGAAGCGCTGGCCTGACAAACTGGGAGCGCCACTGGGAGCGCTGGCATCTCTGCCGGCGAGTCAGCCCTGCGTGCAAGCGAAAAAGCCACACGCCGGCAGAGATGCCGGCGCT
>JAPLSP010000166.1 GCA_026398575.1 Candidatus Sumerlaeota bacterium
CATTTGTTCCTTTGGCAAAAATGCGTCGCTGAATTTTCTATCCCAAGCGCCAAGTCAGCTTGCCGACGCCCTTATTAAAATCAGCTTATCAATAAATTCAGGCGCGAGGCAACCGATTTCCCTGAGTCCATAAGCGCTTGCCGGCGAAAATATATTGACGCAACGTAGAGTCCGTTTATTCTTCGCAAACGCGGAGTAGGTCCCGGACGCCGGACGGGACTTGTGGCGATTCGCATGCGCAGTCCCGTCCGGCGTCGGGGATAAAAACTTGGCCCGGCGCGCGCAGTCCCGTCCGGCGTCCGGGACCTACTTTTGAAAGGCATAAGCCGTTGAGATTTCTCCTTATTGACAAAATCTCGGAATGGGAACCGGGCGTCCGGGCGCGCGGCGTGAAGAACATCGCCTTGAGCGAGGATTTCTTCGACGATCATTTCCCTTTGAAGCCCATCATGCCGGGCGTCTTGATCCTCGAAGGCATGGCGCAGCTCTCCGGCCTCCTGATGGAAGAAGGCGTGCGCAAAGAAACCGGGCGCAACGTCAAGGCGCTCATGAGCATCGTGCAGGAAGCGAAATTCCGCCGTCCCGCCTATCCGGGCGATACCCTTGAGTATCACGCGACGATTGATTCGGTCAATGAATTGGGCGGTCGCGCCAGCGTCAAGGCTTATTGCAGCGGGGAGTTGATGGCCGAATGCCGGTTGGTGTTTTCGTTTCACGAGATTGACAATCCGCGCCTGGAAGCGCGCCGCTCGGAAATATTATCTCTCTGGCTGAAGGACCTGGCCAAGGAGATTTGAGATTTGAAATTTGAAATCTGAGATTTGAGATGTGAGATGTGAAGAAAGATTTTGCCACATTTGCGCAAGAGGGCGGGAACAGATGAAGGGGCGTGACGTTGTCATTACGGGCGTTGGCATGGTCACGCCGCTGGGCGCCACTGCGCAGGAAACCGCCCGCAATTGGGAAGTGGGAGCGAGCGCGCCGCAGCGGTTCGATCCGGCACTCGCTGGCACGCCGCTCGAGCGAGCGCCTCTGGCGACGCTGCCGGAATTCGATCCCGCCAAACGCCTGGGCGGCGGAGCGAAACGGATGCTGAAATATATGTCACAGGCCGCGGTCTTGGGATGCGTCGCCGCGCACGAGGCGATCGAAGACGCCAACGCCAGGCAGCGGTATGCGCCCGAGCGCATTGGGCTTTACGCCGCGACAGGACTGGCCGCCGCCAATCCGCGCGAGATCGAAGGAATGCTTTCCAAGTCCATCGGCGCCGACGGTCAGTTCTCCTGCAAGCTGCTTGGCGAACAGGGACTTGCCGCAACCAATCCGCTACTGTCCTTCAAGATATTGGCGAACATGCCGGCCTGCTTCGTCTCCATCCTGGAAGGAATCAAAGGACCAAATTTAATTTTCACTCCCTGGGAAGGTCAAGCGGCGGCGGCGTTAATCGAGGCTTGGGAGGCGGTGGCGGCGGGCGAAGTGGATTGCGCGCTGGCGGGCGCCGCCGACTGCGCGGCGAATCCTTCGACGTACGTCGCCCTGCGGCAGATGGGTTGCATCGCCGAACATGAATATCCCGCCTCCGGCGCCGCGTATCTTTTTTTTGAAGCAAAGGAAAAAGCGCTTCAAGATGGGCAGCGAATTTATACTCAGATAAAAAGCTTGGAGCTGTGTTCATCCGCGTGTGAGCTAAACGAGGACAATCAGGCATGCGATCCGCTTTCCGAGCGCATGGGCCGCGCCTTCGCCGCCGCTCCGGCGATTCTGATGGGCTTGGCGAGCAGGCTTGCATGGAACAAGTTTTCCATAATGGGCGTAGATAAGCAAACGCTCCATGCGCATCTGAGTTGATGTTAAATATTCGGAAGTGATGAGAATGAGAAGAATTGAAAGGTAATGCGATTGCGGTTGGCGCCAGCTTTTGGAGTGCGGCTGCTTGCTGCCGCTTTTGCTTCCATGATCAATATGATTGGCGTTGGCAAAAAGTGGCAGCAAGCAACCGCACTCCAAAAGCTGGCGCTATTCGTAATCGCAAGATAGCAAGCCGATCAAAAATAAGTTCTCTCTGGAATACTGCATTTATTGAATGCCTTTAGGAAAATATCTATGAGAAGAGCAGCGATCACAGGTTTTGGAGTAGTCTCTGCCGTCGGAAACGGCAGAGAGAATTTTTGGCGCGCGCTCGCTGAAGGGCGGAGCGGAATTCGCCCTATCAGCCGCTTTGATGCCAGCACATTCGAGGTCCGGCTTGCGGGCGAAGTCACTGAAGCGCTTGCATTGCCCGAGGACGCGGCGCTGATCGCGCGTGATGATCCAAAGACGGGCTTTGCCTTTGCGGCGTGCGCAGAGGCGTTGGCGCAAGCGGGGATAGATCGGCTCGGCCCGCGCGCCTTGCTTCACGCAGGCGCCAGCTTGGAAACGTTTGATCTCAAGAAGCTGATCATCAACGGCAAGCTGGATTTTCAGGCCGTCATGAAGCGCGCGCTCGAACCCGGCGCGTCGCGGCTCCAATATCCGCTGGATACGGCGATTGGCCTGATTGAAAAGCATTTTGGCCGCGCGGCGCGGACGCTGACCAATTGCTCGGCCTGCGCCGCCGGCGCGCAGGCCATCGGCCACGGATTTCGCGCGATCCGTGAAGGGCGCTTCGATGTGGCCGTTTGCGGCGGATTCGATTCGATGATCAATCCCCTCGGGGTTGGCGGCTTCCAGTTGCTGGGCGCGCTTACGACGAACAATGAACTGGGCGCGTATGCCTGCCGCCCTTTTGACGCCGCCCGCGCCGGCACGGTCTTGGGCGAAGGCGCTGCTTTCGTCGTGCTGGAGCCGCTGGAGTCCGCCCTCGCCGCCGGCAAAACCATCCTCGCGGAAATTTGCGGCTATGGCTCTTCTTTGGACGCGCACAGTCTGACGGCGCCCGATCCGGAGGGGAATGGCGCGATTCGCGCGATGACTTCAGCGCTCGAGGATGCAAAAATATTGCCATCGCAAATCGGGCACATCAACGCGCACGGCACGGGCACGCAGTTGAACGACGAAGTCGAAGCGCAGGCGATTCGCAAAGTCTTCGCCAGCGCGTGGGAGTGGATTCCGGTCAGCGCCACGAAATCCATGACCGGCCACTGCATCGCGGCGGCGGGCGCCATTGAAGTCGGCGCTTGCCTGCTTGCCCTTGTACGGCGTAGCTTGCCGCCAAATCCATGTCTGGCGCGCGTCGCCGCGGGATGCGAACTGAATCACGTCATGCAGCCAGGCGCGCTTTTCGACGGCGAATACGCGCTCAGCAATTCGTTTGGCTTCGGCGGCCAGAACGCCGCGTTGGTTTTAAGGAAAGCTTAATCCGGCAGAGATGGAACCATTCAAGCAATAATGCCAAAGATTTGGGCGCCTATCAAATGTTGAGCAAGCGCGCATAGATACAGGCAGAATCATTGAGGGCAGAATCATTATGATTCTGCCCTCAATGATCCTGCCTGTGAACTGCCAAAAACTAACCTTGATTCAGTCGGGCCGGGATTAAGCAAGCGCCAGTTACCAAAAGATGGGCAGTTTCCAAAGTTGAGAAAAAATCCACCAATGACCTTGCATATACCTCGTCCGCTATTAATCTTAGCCTGCTTCAGCAGGCTCTTCTTTGCACCCGCCTTCAGGCGCAATGCTGTTGACTTAAGGAGCTATCGTTTTTCGGATTTTGCCTTGTTGCCATTTGTTTGCATTTCCCTTTGTCACCCGAGGCTGCGGCGGCCTTGGTTTCTTGGGACG
>JAPLSP010000112.1 GCA_026398575.1 Candidatus Sumerlaeota bacterium
TGGCGTCAAACTGGTTTCGCTGACGCTGGAGGATGGGTCGGGAAATGCGGCGATGGCGATGGAGGAATGAGGGAAAGAGCGCCAGGGACCTAAGGGACGCAAGGGACGAAAGCGATATAAAATAAGATCTAAAAAGCTTATATTTTATTGGGGAATAGCGCTGCCGATGTGGTTGTCTGAAATCACTCTCTGCATTTTTTGCTTGAACTCCCGCACAAAGATAATTCAGTTTCCGCCTCCTTTGACACGATCCGCAGTTTGGAAAGCGATCATGAGCGCAGACTGCATGCGCCTGCGCCGCCGGCGCCGACTGGAAAATTTGCGCCTGCAATTTTGAGGAGAGATGAGACGATGCCGCTCACGCCTGGCAAACTGACCGAAGCGCAATGCCTGTGGCTGCGGCTGCGCCATACGCGCGGAATGACGCGCGTGCGGCTGGCGGATTTGGCAGAGCGGTTTGAGAAGCCGGAGCGGATTCTGGGATGCGAGGCAAAGGCGTTGATGGGCGTGCGCGGCGTCTCCGAGGACGTGGCGCGGGCGATCCTCGAAGGCGATCTGACGCTGGACTTGAATCAGGAAATCGAGCTGATCGAAAAATATCAGGTTTCTCTCGTGACGCGCGAGAGTGAAGACTATCCCGCGAATCTGCGCACGATGTCCCAGGCGCCCGTTGTCTTGTATTGCATGGGAACGCTGACGCCCGATGATCGCTTCGCCGTGACGATCGTGGGCACGCGCAATCTGACGGCCTACGGCAATGCGGTTTGCGAAGAAGTCTCCGGCGCGCTGGCGGGCGACGGCCTGACGGTGATCAGCGGCCTGGCGAAGGGAATAGATTCCGCGGCGCACAAGGCGGCGCTGAAGCAGGGAGGACGGACCCTGGCGGTTTTGGGCAACGGCCTGGCGCGTATTTATCCCGAGGAGAATGAATCGCTGGCCTGGCAAATCAGCCGGCAGGGAGCGCTCCTGACCGAATACGGAATGCGGGCCGATCCGGACAAATATAATTTTCCCGAGCGCAATGAGATTCTGGCCGGGCTGGGACTGGCCACCATTGTGATCGAAGCGCCGGCCCGGAGCGGCGCGCTGCTGACGGCGCGGGCAGCGGCGAACCTGGGACGCGCGGTCTATGCGGTTCCCGGCGACGTCACGCGCGCCAACAGCCGGGGCTGCCACAGCCTGATCCGCGAAGGCGCCACGCTGATCGAAACGGGCCAGGACGTGGTGGCCGATCTTTACGATCAGTTGAAGGAGTTGCTGGAAAAGCGCAAACGGGAGTTGGAGGAGGAAGAAGCATCCGCCGCGGCGCCGGACGCAGGGCCTGACGCGGCGAAGCAAACCGCTCCGGCGCCATGCGAATGCGGCGTCAATCCTGATGAATTATCCAGCGCGAATCCTGATGACATATCCAGCGCGAATAACGCCGGCGCAGCCATCCGGCCCGCGCCCGTTCCATACACGAAATCCCGCGCAAAAAAAGGCGCCCCAAAGAAACGCGCCCGAAAGCCTGATTTGAGTTTGGAAGAAAAACAGGTTCTGGAACTGATCCGCAACGAGGCGCTGCACTTTGACGCGCTTTATGAAAAAGCCCATGCGCAGGGCATTCCGCTGGATGCGGGCGCGCTCTCGGCCACGTTGCTTCAGTTGGAACTCAAAGAATTGATCCGCCAGGCGCCGGGCAAGATGTTCATCGCCGAAGCGCCGGCGTCTTATGGAGAAGGGGAAGAATGGTGATTCGTGATTCGTGATTCGTGGTTCGTGATTCGTGCTTGGTGGTTCGTGGTTTGTGGATTTTGAGATATAAGTAGGGAATAAGAAATCGTCAATCGTCAATCGTCAATCGTCAATCGTCAATCGTCAATCGCAAATTCGAGATAGGTGTATTCATGAATAATAAATATAAACTGGTAATCGTGGAATCGCCGGCCAAGGGCAAGACGATCGAAAAATTTCTGGGACCGGGCTATAAGGTGGCCGCCAGTTTCGGGCATATCCGGGATCTGCCCAGCTCGGCGGCGGAAATCCCCGACGAATTGCGCGACAAGCCCTGGGCGCGAATGGCGGTGGACGTGGAACATGGATTCAAGCCCGTGTACGTCGTGCCGCCCGACAGCCGCAAACACGTGGCGGAACTGCGCAAGTTGCTCAAGGGCGCCTCCGAGCTGCTGCTGGCGACGGACGAGGACCGCGAAGGCGAATCCATCAGCTGGCATTTGCTGGATGAGCTCAAACCCGGCCTGCCCGTGCGCCGCATCACCTTTCACGAAATCACGAAGAGCGCCATCCAGGAGGCCCTGGCTCATCCGCGCGACGTTGACATGGAGCTGGTGCGCGCGCAGGAAAGCCGCCGTATCCTGGACCGTCTGTTCGGCTATTCGCTGTCGCCGGTGCTGTGGAAAAAAATCCGCACGAAGCTCAGCGCGGGCCGTGTCCAGAGCGTCGCCGTGCGCCTCATCGTCGAGCGCGAGGAAGAACGCCGCGCGTTCAAGTGCACGGAATATTGGGACGTGGAGGCGCTGCTGCGGGCGGGCGAGATCGAATTCGGCGCCACGCTGACCGCGATCAACAACCAGCGTCTGGCCTCGGGCAAGGATTTCGACGGCGAGACCGGTCAGCTGAAGACAGAAGCCGCCGGCGCGCTCGTGCTCGATCGCGCCGCCGCCGAGCGTATTGCCAAAGGCGCGATGGCCGCGCTGCCCTGGAAGGTCGGCGCGGTCGAACGCCGCGAAACGCGCCAGCGCCCGTGGCCGCCGTTCACCACCTCGACGCTGCAGCAGGCCGCCAGCTCGAACCTCAATATGCCGCCCAAGCAGACGATGTCCGTCGCGCAGCGGCTTTATGAAGGCATGGACCTGGGCGGCGGCGAACGCGAGGGCTTGATCACCTATATGCGCACCGACTCGGTCACTTTGAGCGAAAAGGCGCTGCAAGAATCGGGACAGTATATCAAGAGTCATTTCGGCGAAGCGTTCTATGGAGGGGCGCGCCGCTATCAGACCAAATCCAAATCCGCGCAGGAAGCGCATGAAGCGATCCGCCCCACCGAAGTCGCGCGTCCGCCGGAATCGGTTGCGAAGTTCCTCGCGAAAGAGGAACTCGCGCTCTATCGCCTGATCTGGAACCGCACGGTCGCTTCGCAGATGGCCGACGCCGTGCTGGACAAGACCGCCGTGGATTTCCTCGCGACGATCGGCGGCGCGGTCCATAGCTTCCGCGCCAATGGATCGGTCGTACGCTTCCCGGGATTCCTGAAAGTCTATGGCGGCGATTCAAAAGACAAGGACGCGCTCCTGCCCGAACTGAAAGAGGGGCAGTTGATTGGCAGGGAAGAGGGACCGAAAGCGGTCAAAATCGCCGAAACCAAGCCCTGCCGCCACCAAACGCAACCGCCTCCGCGATATACGGAGGCGAGCCTCATCAAGAAACTGGAAGACGAAGGCATTGGCCGCCCCTCGACGTATGCGCCGACGATCTC
>JAPLSP010000786.1 GCA_026398575.1 Candidatus Sumerlaeota bacterium
AAGATCGCCGGCATCGAAGTTCCGCCGCGCGCCCACTATCTGCGCGTGTTGGCCGCCGAGCTCAACCGCATCGCCTCGCATCTGGTCGCCGTCGGGACATTCGGCCTCGACCTCGGCGCCTTCACGTATTTTTGTTACGCCTTCCGCGAACGCGAGATGATCCTGCAAATCTTCGAGCGGCTGTGCGGCGCGCGTCTGACCTATAGCTATATACGCCTGGGCGGCGTCATGCGCGATCTCGACGAAGACCTGATCGAAGACATCAAGGTCTTCCTCCACATCATGGAGTCGAAATGGCCGGAATATAACCAGCTGCTCACCGATAATGAAATTTTTATCCGCCGCGCAGCCAACGTCGGCGCCATCCCGCCCGATCGCGCCGTCGCCAACGGCCTGACGGGGCCATGTCTGCGCGGTTCGGGCGTGCGGTTCGACTGCCGCAAAGCCTTCCCATATTCCGGCTATGAGCAATTCGAATTCGATGTCCCCATCGGCCAAGGGCAAAAGGGAACGCTGGGCGACGTGTGGGACCGCTATTGGGTGCGGATGCAGGAAATTCTTCAAAGCATTAGGATTTGCCGGCAGGTGATTGGCGGCTTGCCCGAAGGGCCTGTGATCAGTAAAGTCCCGCGCGCGTTGAAAATCCCCGAAGGCGTCGAATGCTACGTCCCGACGGAAAATCCGCGTGGCGAGCTGGGATTTTATGTCATCGGCGGAGGCAAAGACGTGCTCGCGCGTTGCCGCGTAAGGGCGCCCAGCTTCTGCAACCTGAGCATCGCAAACGAGGTTTGCCGCGATGTGCTCATGGCAGATATTGTGGCGATTTTGGGGAGCTTCGATATTGTGTTGGGAGAGGTGGACCGCTGAAGCGAAGGATTTTATTTTTAGTCGGACTGGTCGGACGTGTCGGACCGGTCGGACCAGTCGGACTCAAGGCGGAAGCTAAAAAATAAATGCGCCAATCGTTGATGACATTTTTGAGTGTGGAATTGCAGCGCTATCTCACGCAGTGGTGGAGCGCGGCGCCGTTGTGGCTTTGCCAGCTGACGCTGATCGTGGTTGCTATTCTGGGAATTCTGGCATGGATAGCGCTGGTGGCGATTGTGGCTGTTTACCTCGAGCGGCGCCTTGCCGGATTCATGCAGTCGCGCTTAGGCCCCAATCGCGTCGGGCCGGAAGGCGTTTTGCAGCCCTTGGCCGACGGCATCAAGTTGTTCATCAAGGAAGCCATCCTCCCCGATGACGCCGATCCATGGCTTTTCCGCCTGGCGCCGGTCCTGGTTTTCTTGGGGGCGATGCTGCCGTTTGTGGCGCTGCCGTTCGGCGCGGTTTTCATTATCGCGGACCTGGACGTCGGGCTTTTCTTCATCCTGTCGTTTGCCGCGCTCGAAGTGATCGGCATCTTGATGGCGGGATGGGCCGCCAACAGTAAATGGTCGCTCTACGGCGGCATGAGACTGGCCGCACAGATGATGAGCTATGAGCTGCCGATGGGCCTTTGTGCGATGACGGCGGCGCTGATGGCGGGCAGCCTGAGCACAGAGCGGATTTGCGAGGCCCAGGGGTTCTGGCCGTGGCAATGGATGTGTTTGCGCGGCGGGCCGTTCACGCTGGTGGCGGCGCTTATCTTCTACATCGCCTCGCTGGCCAACACCAAGCGCGCGCCCTATGACCTTCCCGAGGCTGAGTCGGAACTGGTCTCCGGCTTCCATACCGAATACAGTTCCATGCCATTCGCGTTTTTCTTCATGGCCGAATACGCGGCGATGTACGTCGTCTCGGCGCTGACCGCCGTACTTTTCCTTGGCGGCTATAAATTCCCGGTTCCCGTTCCGGACGCGTGGGCGCAATCGCTGCATACGCTCGCGTTCACGCATGACACCTGGCTTAAAGCCGTGATGGCGGCGTGCATCGAATTCTTCAACGTCGGTCTGAAGGCGTGGATATTGCTCATTGTGATGATCTGGCTGCGCTGGACGCTGCCGCGCATCCGGCTGGATCAGGTGATGTATGGATGCCTGAAAGTGATGCTGCCGTTTTCGCTCGTGTGCGTGATGGGAACGGCGGTGATGGCGGTGTTGGACTACCAGCGCATGACGATTCCCGGACGCGCGATGGGATTCTACATCGCCTGGGTTCTGGCGTTTGCGGCGTTTATTGGATTTGTTTGCTGGCTCTGGCGCCTGAGCGCGAGCGATCCGCGCAAACGCCCGCCCATCGAGGAAACGCCGGAATAGCGAAATATCAAGGCGCACATGACATAGGTCGAATCTTATGCCACCAACCACTACCCATAAATACTCCGGCGCGCGCGGCTATTTCCTCGCGGTCTTCGACAGCCTTTGGACCACGCTCAAGGGAATGATGATTACGTTGAAGTATCTGAACATCTTCAAGGAAAAGCCCATCACGCTGCAATATCCCGACGAGTCGCCCAATATCCTGCCGGGCTACCGCGGCAAACACGTTTATGTCAAAGCGATCTGCATCGCCTGCCGGATGTGCGCGCGCGCATGCCCGGTGGATTGCATCGCCATGGATATCGAAGGCAAAGGCAAGAGCGCCATTGTACACAGCTATAAGGTGGATTATACGAAGTGCATGTTCTGCAATCTGTGCAGCGAAACATGTCCGGTAGATTGCCTGTGGCTGGATACGGAATTTGACCTCACGCAATATGCGCGCGAGGCCTGCACGATGGAGATGCTGGATGAATCCAACGCAGCCTTGAGGATGCCGGAAGCCGCCAAGATCGCCAAAGCGCCCAAGTGAGACACTGGGAGCGCCACCATCCTGGTGGCGAGAGGGCGAGACACGGAGAGGGGATACACGGAGACGCAGAGAGGGAAGATGCGGAGACAGGGAGAGGGCGGGGTTGGAAAGTGAGAGCGATAGAGTCATTTTCAATTTCTCATTTTGCATTTTACATTTTACATTTGTTCTTTTAGGTTGTCGAAATGATGGACGCGCTTAAAAATCTGCTGGCAAATCCTCCCATCGAGGCGTTGGCGTTCTGGTTCTGCGCCGTGATGTCGGTGGGGGCGGCTTTGTTCGCGGCTTTTTCCACGCGGATCGTGCGCGCGGCGTATTCGCTGTTCTTCACGCTGCTGGGATTGGCGGGATTTTATATTTTGCTGGGGGCTGATTTTCTGGGAATCGTCCAGGTGGTGGTTTATATCGGCGGCATTCTGGCGTTGATTCTGTTCGGCGTGCTGCTGACCAATCGCGCGCCTTCGGAGCAATTGGCCGAATCGCGCAAGTGGACCATCGTCGCCGCCTTCGCTGCCATTGGATTGTTTCTGCTTTTGACCGCCTGCCTCTTGCACGTGAATTGGAGCCTTATAGCGAATCCCAATCCGCCGGCGATCGAACCCACCACGCGTCCGCTCGGCATGGCGCTGCTGGGCAAGTACCTGCTGCCGTTCGAATTCATTTCGATCACGCTGCTGGCCGCATTGGTGGGGGCGCTGTATTTGGCAAGAAGACAGGATGATTGAAACTCAGGACGATAACGGTCAAGACGATGGGGGGCAGAACGATGGGGGGCAGGACGATGGGGGACAGGAC
>JAPLSP010000149.1 GCA_026398575.1 Candidatus Sumerlaeota bacterium
TAATCCAACCACCGCGCCGATCACGCTGACGAACTACTATCTAAGCGATGACGTGACAAGCCCGGCCAAGTGGCGCATTCCGGACGGCACAGTCGTCCCGGCGCTTGGGCGGATCGTTCTGGATGAGATCCACGATTTTCATAATCCAATCACCGAAGGCTTCGGCCTCAACAAGGCGGGCGAGGATTTAGCGCTGTCGTATTTTGGGAGTGGGGGTGGGAGTTATGGGAATTATGGGATGAGCGGAGGGAAAAATCGGATTGTGGATTGCGTGCGGTTCAAAGGGCAGGAGAACGGCGTGACGTTGGGGCGCTATCCGGATGGCGGCGCGGCGCAGGCGGCGCAGCCTTATTGGTTCGCGATGGCGCCCACAAGCAACACCGCGAATGTGGCGCCGAATCCGGACTTGGTCATCAGCGAAATCATGTATCATGGCGCCGCGGCGGATGAGGAAGAGGATGAGGATGAGCATGAGTATATCGAACTGCATAATCCGACGTCCTCGCCCATCAACCTCTTCAATGCCGTGGGCGGCTGGCGTATCAACGGCGGCGTGAACTACACCTTCCCGACGCCGGCGACACTGCCCGCCGGCGGCTATTGCCTCATCGTGCCGTTCGATCCAGGCGATGCGGCGGCGCTGGCGGCCTTCAAGGCAGCGTATGGCCTGGGTGTTGCATCTCCGGCGCTCTTTGGCCCATACACAGGCGTCCTGTCGAACCGCGTGGATCGCGTAGCGCTCGAACGTCCGCAGCCGCCCGATCCGCCGGATGTCTCGCCATCCTGGGTAATCGTTGACGAAGCGATCTACTTCGAGCAGTGGCCTTTCCCGCCCGAAGCCGACGACGCCGGATTGTCGCTGCATCGGGTCTTATGCGCCGCGCACGGCTGCGATCCCAATAACTGGGCAGCCGCGCTCCCAACTCCCGGCGCCCCTCCCGTGTCCACCCCGTCCATCCGGTCCACCGCGTCCACTGCCATCACAACCGCCTCCGCCATCCTCTGCGGCGAGGTTTTGGACACGGGCGGCCAAGCCCCGCGCGTGACGGTGTATTGGGGTCCGAGCGACGGCGGAACCAATCCTCTGGCTTGGGCTGCGAACGCGGACGCCGGCATTCAAACCGGCGCATTCGGCCTCCCGGTTTCAGGGCTTTCCGAAGATATGTTCTTATGGCGCCGCCCGGGGGGCATTACGACGCGGGAACCACGGTGATCATACATGCTTCGCCGGATGCGGGCTGCGTGTTCGCGAGCTGGACCGGCGACGTTCCCGCGGGCCACGAAACCGACAACCCGTTGACCGTGATCATGGACGCGAACAAGACGCTCACTGCGGTCTTCGCCGCCGTCATCCCGACGATTCATCCCCCGTCCATCCGGTCCACGACGCCCACCGCGATCACAACCGCCTCTGCCATTCTCCGCGCCGAGGTGACGGAGACGGGCGGCGATGTCCCGCAGGTGACGGTGTATTGGGGCGCGAGCGATGGCGGAACCGATCCTCTGGCGTGGACGCAGAGCGCCAATGCAGGGCTTCAAAGCGGCGCGTTCGGATTTCCGATTTCAGGCCTGTCCGCCGGAACGATCTACTATTATCGCTGCCACGCGCAGAACGCGGGCGGCTCGACGTGGACGCTGTCGAGCGCAAGTTTCCGCACGGTGGCGTCCTATACGCTGACGGTTCATATAACGAGCGGGACGGTCAATCTGATTCCGCCTGCCGTGTCCCAAGGCGCCGTGTCCCAAAAGGCAGGCGACGCGGCTTACACAGGCGACGCGGCGTGGCTCGGGCGCTATGACGCTGGAACCACGGTGTCGTTGCTTGTTGAGCCGTGGATGGGATGTTTGTTCCTTCGCTGGACGGGCGATGTTCCCACGGGCCACGAAACCGACAATCCCTTGTCCCTGACGATGGACTCGGACAAAGCCACCACGGCGATAATTACGACGGGCTACAAATCCTCGCGTATATCGCACTGGCGGTTATATTAGCGCATGGCGGGAGACAATTAAACGATGGAGATTATCTGAATGCATTTTAATCGCTGCATCAAAAGCGAGCGGTTTTGCGCCTTGCGGCTTCGTTGGATCGGCTGGGCCATCCTGGCGCTGGCATTCTTTGCGCATGGCACGGCCGGCGGGCAGATATTCATCAATGAAGTATCGCCGGCGAACGCGGCGCATACCTCCGATTCCCTGGGGCATTATGATGACTGGATCGAGATATATAATGCCGGTCCTTTGTCTGTGAATCTGGCCGGCAGGTATGTTTCAAATGATCCTCTGAATCCCACGAAGTATAAAATTCCCGGGACCGCCCCGACGCAAACAGCTATTCCCGTCGGCGGCTATCTGCTGTTGTGGGCAGACGCGATGACTTCGGAAGGTCCGACGCATCTGTCCTTCGCGCTCAACAAAGACGGGGATTCCTTCCTGCTCTGCGCCTTGGACGGCGTGACGCTGATTGACAGTATTTCATTCGGCAAACTTCCCTATGACGTCTCTTATGGACGCGAGACCGACGGCGCGCCGGCGTGGCGCTATTTCTCGCCGCCGACGGCGGGACGGGCCAATACGGGCGGCCTGATCGGCATGGTCGCCGATACCCAATTCAGCCATCATCGCGGGTTTTATAATGCGCCGTTCGACGTCGCCATCACCTGCGCAACGCCCGGCTCGCTTATCTACTACACAACCAACGGCGGCGATCCGACGCCGGCTTCCGGCGTCTTGTATGCCGGTCCCGTGCGCACGACGGGAACCACGTGCCTGCGGGCGCGCGCCTTTCTCAGCGGATGGCTTCCCTCCAATATTGACACGCAGACATATCTCTTCCTCGATCAGGTCAAGACGCAGACGCGCCCGGCGGATTATCCCACGACATGGGCGGGCCCGACTCAGGCTGATTATGACATGGACCCGGAAATCGTCACCAGCGCGACCTACGCCGACAAGATCACAAGCGCTTTCCTGCAGATTCCAACCCTCTCGATTGTTACCCCAAAAAATAACCTGTTCGATCCTGCGACGGGTATCTATATGAACACCCTGGGCGAAGGCGTAGCATGGGAACGCCCTGCCTCGGCTGAAATGTTTGCGGGCGACGGTTCGATGGACGTCCAGATTGATTGCGGCCTGCGCATCCAGGGCGGCGCGGCGCGCAATCCCGGAAGTTCGCCCAAGCATTCCTTCCGGTTGCTCTTCAAGAGCAAATATGGCGCCGCGAAACTGGTCTATCCATTGTTTGACGAAGTCACGTCGCCTCCCTTCCAGGGAACCAGGCCAACGAACGAATTCGATACGATCGTGCTGCGCTCGGGATATAACAACAGCTGGATTCATTCCTTTGACCCGCCGCAGCGCGTCCGGGCCGAATACGTCAGGGATCAGTGGAATCGCGACGTGCAGAATGCGATGGATCGGCCTTCGGCGCATGGCCGGTTTATTCATCTTTATCTCAACGGGATGTACTGGGGGCTATATAACGTGACGGAACGTCCCGACGCGGCATTCGCCTCCTCTTATTTCGGCGGGGAAAAGGAAGAGTGGGACGCGCTCAACTCGAGCCTGCCGGTGGATGGGGATAAAGCGGCCTGGACCGCGGCGCAGACGATCGCGCAGGCGGGCGTGAGCACGTCAAGCGGCTATAACGCTCTGGCCCAGTATGTGGACTATGCCAATCTGGCTGACTTCATCATTCTCAATTTCTACGGCGGAAACCAGGATTGGGACGATCATAACTGGTATTCCGCCCGGCGCCGGCTTGCCGGTGAAACCTTCAAGTTCTTTGCCTGGGATTCGGAACGCACGCTGGAGGATCAGTGGGGCCATGACATCACCACGCGGATGCAATTTGACAAGCCCAGCTATCTGCATCAGCGTCTGGCGCTCAACGCCGAGTATAAGATGCTCTTTGCGGATCGCGTTCATAAGCATTTCTTCAACGGCGGCGTGTTCTATATTGATCCGGTGAATCCCGCGTGGGATCCGGCGCATCCCGAACGCAACTGCCCCGCCGCGTTTTATGCGCAAAGGATGATGCAATTGGATCTCGCGGTCATCTGCGAATCGGCCCGCTGGGGCGATTATCGCCGCGATACCCGTCCGGCCACGCCTCCGGCCTATCTTTATACGAAAGATGATTTTTGGACGTCGGAGGTCAAGCGGCTTTTGACCGAATATTTCCCCATTCGAACGCCGGTGGTTTTGGGATTCATCAAAGCGCGCGGTCTCTATCCCAACGTCGCGGCGCCGATATTTACGCCGCACGGGGGAGTGGTGGCGCGATCAAGCGCGGTCACGATGACGGCCACCTCCGGCTCAATCTACTACACGCTGGACGGCTCGGACCCGCGATTGGTTGGGGGCGCGCTCAATCCGCTGGCTGTTCGATACAACGCCGCCACGCCGCCCACGCTGACCGTCCGGGGAACGATCAAGGCGCGCGCGCGATCGGGCGGCGTTTGGAGCGCGCTGAATGAGGCGTTCTACGAAGTCCAAATCAATCCCGGCGATCTGATCATCACGGAGATTCTGGCCGACGCGCGCGGCGACGACGCGAACAAGGAATGGTTCGAGATTTTCAACACGACGGACTATTCGATTGACATCAACGGCTTGACGATCGCGGACAATGGAACGGATCGCCATACAATCGCGGCGCCTGGGCGGCTCTATGTCGCGTCGAAGGGATACTTGGTCCTCGGCGTGACGACGGATACAAGTCTGAATGGCGGCGCGCCGGTCAACTACGGCTATGGCGCGGACGTGACGCTGGGCAATGGCGGCGATGAGATTGCCCTGCTTCAGGGCGCGTCGGTGATTCATTCGGTGGGCTATGGAATCTATACAACGGGAACTTATCCTATCGTCACATCGCTGAGCGCATCGCCGCATCAAGGCGCCGCGTTCGGCATGGCGGAGAACTACTGGTCCGGCCCCGTCAATTTTTGGATGGATCAATATTCGTCTTTTGGAACAAACGGCGACACCGGCACGCCGGGCCGGGCCAATGACGGCGTGTACGTCGGGCCTGGCTCGGACTCGAGCGCGCCGAATCTGCTCGAAGGGCGTTTTACGCGAGCTGACCGGATCGCGCTGATGTTTGACGAAGCGCTGAGCACGCCGACCGCGACGCTGGCGGCAAACTACGCGGTCGTCGGAGTGGGCGCGCCGCTCACAGCCACAATGCTGGACGACGTGCGAGTCGAGTTGCAGTTCGCCTCGCCGTTCGCTTATGACGCCTGGTATTGCGTGAATGTGACGGGCGTGGCCGACCGGTTGGGAAATGCCATCGTGGGAACGACCAGCGTGCTGGTTCAGCTGACGCTTCCGCCGTTGACCATCACGGAGCTGATGTACAATCCGCCGGCGGGTTCCGTGTTTGAGTTCATCGAACTGTTCAACCGCGGCGACACAACGATTAATCTTGATGGGATGGCCTTCACCGACGGCGTCAGCTACACGTTCGCCGCGGGGACGACGCTCGATCCGGGCGAATACCTTCTTGCTGCGCAGTCCGATCCCGCCGGTGGATACACGGCGTTTCGCGCTCATTATGGATTGGGGCCTTCCGTGAAGATTGTCGGGCCATATAGCGGAAGCCTGTCGAACGGCGGCGAAGCGTTGACGCTGAGAACGAGTTCGTGGGGTTCGCCGATATTCGCGTTCGAATACAGCGACGGGCGCGGATGGCCCGCGGCGGCCGATGGCGGCGGACACTCGCTGGTTCCGGTCCCGGGCGCGCAAGCCGGCGTTTCGAGCGGATCGCTGTATTATGGCGGCAATTGGCGCGCCTCGGCGTATATCGGCGGCTCTCCGGGCGGTCCGGACCCCAATCCGCCGGTGGATATAATGCTGAATGAATTCGCCGCCCACACGGATTATATGGATCCGCCTTACGACTCCAATGACTGGATCGAAATCTATAATCCGACCACGGCGCCCATCACATTGACAAACTACTATCTGAGCGATGACGTGACCAGCCTTGCCAAGTGGCGCATTCCGGACGGAACATTTGTTCCGGCGCTCGGGTGGATCGTGTTGGATGAGATCAACGATTTCCATTGCCCGATCACCGAGGGCTTCGGCTTGAACAAGGCAGGCGAAGACCTGGCGCTGTCGCGTCTCGCCGGCGGAGCGGGTGATCGCATTGTGGATTGTGTGCAGTTCAAAGGCCAGGAGAACGGCGTCACGCTTGGACGCTATCCTGAGGGCGGGGCCTACTGGTCCGCGATGCCGCCCACGACCGGCACGACGAACGTTGCGCCGCATCCGGACTTGGTCATCAGTGAGATCATGTATCATCCGCCGGATGAAGTGAATGAGTTTATCGAGTTGCGAAACCCAACCTCATCGCCGATCAACCTCTTCAATGCCGTGGGAGGATGGCGCATCAATGGGGGCGCGAGCTATACGTTCCCGACGACGGCGACGCTGCCCGCCGGCGCCTATTGCCTCGTCGTGCCATTCAATCCGGGCGACGCGGCGGCGCTGGCGGCGTTCAAAGCAGCCTATAGCTTCATGTCTCAAGCCTCCAGCCTCTTCGGACCTTATACTGGTGTCCTCTCGAATCGTGTGGATCGCGTGGCGCTCGAACGCGCGCAGCAGCCTGATCCCCCTGAAGTTTCGCCCTCTTATGTGATCGTTGACGAAGTGATCTACTTCGAGCAATGGCCTTTCCCGCCCGAAGCCGACGGCGCCGGATTGTCTTTGCATCGCGTTGCATGCGGCGCGCACGGCTGCGATCCCAAGAACTGGGTAGCCGCGCTCCCAACCCCCGGCACCTCCTCCCTGTCCACCCCGTCCATCCAGTCCACCACGTCCACTGCAATAACAACCGCCTCTGCAATTCTAGGCGGCGAGGTTTTAGACACCGGCGGACAAGACCCCCGCGTCACAGTCTATTGGGGATCGAGCGACGGTGGTACCAGTCCTTCGGCGTGGACATGGAGCGTGGACGCCGGTATTCAAAGCGGCGCGTTCAGCCTTCCGGTTTCGGGCCTTTCCGAGAACACCATCTACTATTATCGCTGCTATGCCGAAAACATCATCGGCGGCTCGTGGGCGCCCGCCAGCATCGCCTTCCGGACACTGGCCGTCCATACGCTGACGGTTTTTGTGACAAGTGGCACTATCCATCTGACTCCATCCGCCAGTCACTACGACCACGGAACCGATGTCCAGCTCTATGCCGAGGCTTCCTCCGGTTGCCTGTTCGCGCATTGGACCGGCGACGTCCCGCCAGGCCATGAAACCGATAATCCTCTAATCATAACGATGGACGCGGACAAAGCGCTGACCGCGGTGATCGCCGCCATCATCCCGTCCATCCATCCCCCGTCCATCCGGTCCACCACGTCCACCGCGATCACAACCGCCTCTGCGATTCTGGGCGGCGAAGTGACGGATACGGGCGGCGAAATCCCGCAGATGACGATGTATTGGGGCGTGAGCGATGGCGGAACCGACCCTCTGGCGTGGTCGCAGAGCGCAAATGCGGGACTTCAAAGCGGCGCGTTCGGGTTTCCGATTTCAGGCTTGTCCGCCGCCACAATCTACTATTATCGTTGTTACGCACAGAACGCAGGCGGCGCCGCGTGGACGACGTCGAGCGCGAGTTTCCGCACGGTGGCCTCTTATACGCTGACGGTTCATGTGACGAGCGGCACGGTTCGCCTGACGCCGCCAAGCGGGCGCTATGACGCCGGAACCACGGTGTCGCTGCAGGCTGAGCCGTGGTGGGGATGTCTGTTCCTGCGTTGGAGCGGTGACGTGCCCGCGGGCCATGAAACGGACGACCCTTTGACCCTGACAATGGACTCGGACAAAGCGACCACGGCGATTCTTACGCCGGGATATAAATCCTCGCGCGTGTCGCACTGGCGGCTGTATTGAGAGAAATCGTAACCCTTTAGCGATGCGGCCTACGGCGCATCGCTAAAGGGTTACCTGAAATCGGATTTGGCCAATCGGAAGGGAAAAGATTTCGGATGAGGCAACTGAGTCGGATATGCCATTATCACCTGCCGAATGACAACATGTTGTCG
>JAPLSP010000331.1 GCA_026398575.1 Candidatus Sumerlaeota bacterium
GGAGTTTGAGAAATATCTTGATGACCGGCATTTCCATATTGTGGCGGCGCCCGGCTCAGGGAAAACAGCGCTGGGATTGGAAGCGATCCTGCGTCTGGGGCGTCCGGCGCTTGTCATGACGCCGACGCTGGCTATTCGCTATCAATGGAAGCGGCGATTTGAGTAAAATTACGTGGGGGAAGAGACAGGAGACAAGAGCCAGGCGACAGGGGACAGGGGTGAGGGGTCAGGGGTCAGGGGTCAGGAGTCAGGAGATAGGATACAGGAGACGGGAGAAGCATCCTGCAGCCCGGATCTTGGAATTCAGAACTCTGAAGGCGGAATTCGGCGCCTGGGACTCTTGTCGTTGGACTTATCCAAGCCTTTGCTCATTACCGTCATCACCTATCAGTCCCTCGACGCCTATATCAAAACGCATTCTGCAGAAGCCCTGTTCCACATTCTCAAAAAGGCCCGCATTGGAACACTCGTTTTTGACGAGGCACATCATCTGCGCAACCAATGGTGGAAGGCCTTGGACCAGGTGAAAAAAGGCATTGAAGAGGTTTACGCTATTGCGCTGACGGCCACGCCGCCTTACGACGTGACACAAGCGGAATGGAACCGTTACATCACGATCTGCGGCGAAGTGGACGCCGAGATCAGCGCGCCGGAATTGGTAAAGGTCAGCAGCCTTTGTCCGCATCAGGACTATGTTTATTTCAGCCGTCCGAGCCAGGCAGAACAAGCTCAACTGGATCGTTTCTCATTCCATGTCGCCTCTTTTTTGGGCGATTTGTCGCTGCGCCAGGACGTCATCGAATCAGCGCGCGCGCATCCGGCGCTTCAGAATCCCGAAGCGCATATTCCGTTGCTGCTGGAAAAAAGCGATTACTTTCTGAGTCTGGCGATCTTTCTTCATCACGCCAGCGGCCTTTCGCCGCAAGCGCTCATCCAGACACTGGGTCTGGAAGATGTGCCCCTGCCCCCGCTGAGCGTTGGATGGGCGGAAGTTTTTCTCAACGGCTATCTGTTTCACGATAAGGAATCGTTTTCGAACCACGCATTGCGCGACGAAATTCGCAAAGAGCTGGCGCGGCGCGGCGCCATCGAGCGCGGGGTGGTGGCGCTCCAAGGCAATCGCCGCAATATCCGGATTCTGCGGTCGAGCCAAAGCAAGCTTTCCAGCATCGCGGATGTCGTTGAACTGGAAAGCCGCGCGTTGGGCGAACAACTGCGCCTTGCGATTCTGACGGATTATATCCGCGAACAGGATTTTCCGGATCCTGACGGAAAGGAAAAAATCTTCACCAAGATCGGCGTGGTTCCCATCTTCGAACACCTGCGGCGCCTTCGGCTCCCGGGCGTGCGGCTTGCGATGCTGTCCGGGCGTTTGGCAATTCTGCCGCGCGCAGCGGCGATGAGTTCCGAGTTCCGAGTTCCGGGTTCCGAGTTCCGAGCTGCGAGTTCCGAGTTGGCGGTCTCTGAGTCAAAGATATCTTCTCCGTTAGGCGATTCGCCGCTTTTAAATGGAAGCTCGAATCCGATGAACTCGGAACTTGGAACCCGGAACTCGGAACTTGGAACCCGGAACCCGGAACTTGGAACCCGGAACCCGGAACTGATAACGGAGGCCCTTGCGCATGATCCGGATTATTTGATGGTTTCTTTTCCGGGTGAGGCGCCTTCGGCTTTGGCGCCTGCGTTCACGCGGCTTTTTGAGGAAGGCGAAATCAACGTTCTGATCGGCACGACGGCGCTGCTGGGGGAGGGATGGGACGCGCCCGCCATGAATACGCTGATCCTGGCCACGGTCATCGGCGCTTATGTTACTTCCAATCAATTGCGCGGGCGGGCGATCCGCGTGGACCCAAAGCGTCCCTGGAAAACTTCGAATATCTGGCATCTGGCCTGCCTTGATCCGGAAGCAATCGGCAGGGACGAGGCGGCAGGCGCGTTTGGATTGGGGGGTTCACCCGAAGGCCGCTGGGACGATCTGGCTCTCTTGCGCCGCCGCTTCCTGACGTTCGTAGGGCCGGCCTTTGATGCTCCGGAGATTCGCAATGGGTTCGGGCGATTGGGCTTGGACTGGGGCCAGGGGGAGAAACGCAATCCCGGCGAGATGAATGCCCTCATCTGCCGGCGCGCCGAAGACCGCGACGGATTGGCCACGCAATGGCGCGAGGCGCTCGAGGTCGCATCCCACCGGATGCAACGGCAAATCCGCGAAATTCTTCTGCCTCGGGCGATGGTGGCGAGCCATTCCATCGTGGAGCATTTCCTTCGATTCGACAATGCGGTGACGCGATGGATCAAAACCCAGATGCTGATTAACAGGATGCGCCGCATCGCCCAAGTCTTGCTGGACTCTTTGCGCGAAACCGGGCTGATCGTCACGCCGCCGGAAAAACTCAGGCTCGAAATCTTCGCCGGCGCGCAGGCTATGCGGGTCGCGCTTACGGGGGCCAGGGGACGGGAGGAAGCGATGTACATCGAATCGCTGAAGGAAATCTTCAATCCGCTTTCCTCGCCGCGCTATCTGCTCCTCGCACGGCGTCAAGTCTATTGCGTTCCTTCGGCGCTGGCCGCGCGCAAAGAAACGGCCACGGCTTTTTTTGATCGCTGGCGCAAGCGCGTCGGACGCGCACGGATGATCTATACCCATACCCCCGAGGGCCGCTTGGCGCTTTTGCGAGCCAAAGAGCGATTTCTGGCAGCCCGCCATCGGGACGCCCCGCAGATAAGAGTGGCTTGGCGCTAATTTTTCTGCGAACTTTTTGCCGCTGCTGATTGTCAAATGCAATGAACCGCGCCACCTCCTTGAGAGTGTTCTGCCTGCTGACGTTTCTCAAGGCGCAGGCGCGCGCAAAGACCGGAATCTTCGAAAGCAGCCAAGGCCGAAAAAACACTTGCGGGAATGGATGGACAAAGGGTAACCTGCGCTCTGCAAACACTGGATAAAGCTAGAAGAATCACCCTGCGACTTTTCCGGTCTCGACATTTTATGAGGAGTATTTCCAGATGAGACTCTTATGCCGCCTGTTAGTTCCCGCTGCCATTTTCTTTTGTCTGCTGCCGGTTGCCCATGCGCAATTGAAAAATGCGCAACCGGTTCAAGGCACGTACCGAATGGTGCCCAGCGATGAGGAGATCGCCGAACCGATCGTTCGGCCGTCGCACGACGCGCTCCAAGGCAGCGTTTATGACATCACGCCCAAGGCGGATAAAGCGCTTAAATTTGAGGATATTTACAACCGCTTCATGGCCGGCGACGCGACGGTTGATGTCATCGTGACGCTGTTTCAGCCGATAGAGTTGCGCACGACGAACTTTGAAAGCGCCAGTTCCAAGGGCATGTTGCGCAATCGTTGCGTCGCCCTTGAGAACGACGTCCTGGGATCCTACAAAAGGGCGGACATCAATCTGAAGCTTCGCTATTATAACTTCGCCGGATTTTCCGCCACCGTTACGCTCAGTGGCTTCGACGAATTGCTTCGCGATCCGCGCGTGGCGCATATCAATCCCGTCGAAACGGTGCAGGCTCACACGTCTTTTGGCCTGGCCAAAATTGACGCCGCAGGCTTTTACCGCCATTACTATACTGGAAAATTCTTCGATCCTATTATTGACATCAATGCCAATCCGAATCATGAAATCTATTCCAAGCAAGTGGCGATCGCCATTTGCGATACCGGCATAGATGCGCGTAATCCCGATTTGGGCGGGGGATATGTTCCGAACGTTTGTACGGAATATATCACTGCCCCTATCGGGTCTGGGGTAAAGGTCGTCCAGCATAACGTTTACGTTGGCGGTGGCGTTTATCCACCCACCAATCCTCATGGCACCATGTGCGCGGGGATTGCGGCGGGCTGGTGGCCGGGTGAATACTATTATCCCATTAACACCGGGCTGATTACGAATTACATATCGTCGTTCGAGGCTTCAACCGCGTCACTTGCCAGCGGCGGCTATTCATTTTTCAATGATTATGACAATTTCGTCTCCCCTCCTTATACTTTAGCTGATCCGCGGCGCAATCGTAATCATTGGAGCTGCCCGCTTCCGCCGGCGCATCCCGCCCCTCGCGAGCCTCATTGGCTAACAACAGCGGGCACAGCTGAAATGAACTGGTATTCGGGCGGCGTTGCTCACGAGGCGACTATTTATGATTTCCAGGTATTGAATCCTGCGGGAGCGGGAGCGTTTGATGTGCTACTCCGGGCGTGGGACGATGCCGTCACACTCCAGTTCTCCGATCCGTTTAACCCGATCATGGTTATCTCGAATAGCCTCGGCGGCGGGCAATACTTTGCATCATGCGACAATGCCCTTCCTCCGTTTGTTGCAGCCATAGCGGCATGTGAAGGGGCCAATATTACGGTTTTTGCCTCGTCGGGCAATAACGGTTTCACGGATTCCATGGCGGCGCCCGCCTGTGTGACCGGTGTCGTTTCTGTTGGTGGCATCAACAACACCGATGATGACCCGGCTGCTAACTTCGGGCCCATCAATCAAGTATCATCCTATTCCAATTCCGTTTCCTTCCTGGGCTGCCTGGCGCCGTCGGGCCGCACCTGTACCACGTATCTAGCCACGCCTTGCGACAAATGGTGCACCCCTATCTCCGGGCCAAGGTCCTATCGAGCCGTCTATTCGAAGATGTATGACTTCTATACCCGAATCATGAATGGCACGTCGGCTGCCTGTCCCTATACCGCAGGCACGGCTGTTGTTTGCCAGGCCGCTTTTCGCCGCATGTATGGCTATTTTGCGCCGGCCAGCCTGATTCGCGCCGCCATCACGCAAACGGGAACGCCAATCCTGGACCGGCGCAATGGGGTTGTGAAAAATCGCATTTCTTTAGCCGAAGCCGTGGATTTTACGCTGCATAACCAGGCGCCTTATGTTTCGCCCGTCATGGATCAGGGCACGGACGGATTCGAGCGCTTTGGCTTGACGGACTATGGCGCGGGCGTTGCTTATGCAATGGGCTATTACTATAAATCCTACCAGGAGTACAAGGAACGGCGCCTGGTTCATGGCAACGAGAGAGAAATGGGCCTGCCTCTTCCGGATACGGTTGCAGTGCCGTTTGGTATGCCTCCGGAGCCGAATGATAATTTAAGATGGATCAACACCGATGACTCCAATAATCCGCAATTTAATGCGTATCGCGCCCGATTAAGCTACAAATTCGACGCCCGCTACAAGGCAGGCCCTGCGCCGCTGACAACCGTCATTGGCAATCTGTCGCAAAACCTCATCACGGGCGCCGCCCTTTATACTTCTTGGGATGTTTACTTTGGCGATGGCACTTCGCAATCGCTTGCCGGGGGCCCCCCATTTTTCTTTGTGCCTACAGATATCGAGCATACTTATACCAAGGCGGGATACTATGATGTAACCCTGGTCTTGCATGGCGTTGATCCGCGGGACGGCGGTCCGGACATGACATTGGAACGCTCGAGCTTAATCACGGTCTATGCCCCCAACGCGCCAGTGGAATTCCCCACCTCGCAAACGATGGTCCAACCGATCGCTCCCACTTTGCCCATGAGCCCCTATTACGTTATTAAAAACACCGGCGGACGGCGGTTCCAGTTCTGCGGCGAATTGCTCACCGGACATGGCATCCCGCTGTTGAAAAATTATTCGATTCTTGACAAACGTTCCGCGGCCGCTGTGGAGGCGGCGGGGCAATCGCTTGACTTTATATCCTTGGCTCATTTCCCGCTGTTTACGCCGCATCGCGTCAAGGTCAACAAAGCGGGCGAATTCCAGGGAGCATATCTCAACGACATTGCCCCCTTGCAGGACCGTCTCAGACGGGAAGGTTCCTTCGTGATGGGCATCCCGATTTTCTCGGATTTCTATCACTGGAATTTCGGCATGTACACGGAGCCGAGGGATAAGACTGTCCTGGGCTATCATGCCATCACGGTAATCGGATACGATCCCAACCTCGAGCAGCCCGTCGGAGACCAGAGATACACCGGCGCTTTCCTATGCAAGAATTCCTGGGGGAACAGCTGGGGAACGCCGGTCGCAAACATGCAGGATCAGTCATCGGCCAGCCGCGGATATGTCTGGCTCTGGCAAGGATTCGTCCAAAAATACGCCATCGAGGCTTGGGCGATGACAGACTCCCGTACCGAGCCCATCGTCTTGACGGGCACCACTACCACGGACACCAAACGCTTCTATTCGATCTCCAAAGAATTCGACTTGACCTATACCTACAGCGGCCCTGAAGGCGTTTACTGGCCGGAATTATACTTTACCGTCGGCGATTATGGGCGCGAGTTGACGATCCTCAACGGCGGTCCGGCCGACTCGGTCAAGCTCACGCGCCGGCGCTGCGTGCGTGAAGTCGTCGGCTTTTACCGGATCAAATCCGACGGCAACTTCGCCAACTTCTATACCGAAGCGCCCATTGAATTTCTCCAAGCCGACTTCGATTACGATCCCGCCATCGGAGGGACCGACCCCACTTCGCGCTTCAAACCCACCACGCTGAAATCGGTCGTGGCCTCCAACGCGTATATACGCAACCTCTACTCGCCGGAGATGGGAAACGTCCAGATGTTCGATACGCACAACTATACCTGGCCGGAGATCGCGCGCGACCTGGCGAATAATCCTGCGCCCACGGGCGGCGACTTCGATAAGTTGCGCAACGATACGATCGCCGTCTCCATCGTCGAGACCAACGACAACACACCCAAAGCCGGCTCGGTCAACTATCCGGCCGCGCCGACGCACAAGCTCAATGTGGATATCAACGGCCTCAAACTTAAAACGCTGATCGCCCCGCTGGCCGATGTATCGCTCACGCTGGCTTCGAAAAAAATCGAGAACGGCGCGGATTTCCCCTTCCTGACTTATGGCGCTTCCGACAGCAAGCTAACGAGCGCCATCATAGAAGCGAACGTCATCACATCCATCAAGATAGACGGCGGCGACCTGTCGCCGACCTCCATCACCGCGCACAGAATTGGGACCCTCAGCGCGCGGCGCCAGACGTTGAGTTCCTATTATGAGCCGCTGGCACTGCCCAGGATTAAATTCCTCAGCTCCTATGGCGGCAACATTCAGCCCCAGGCGATCGTGGCGGTGCAAGGCGGCATAGATACCATCGAGTCTATTGGCGGCGTCATCAACGTCGGCCTCCTCAGTTCGCATGAAAACATCAAGAAGATCAGCAGCCGGATCATGACGGTGAGAGAAGATCGCGGGCTGGGGCCATACAAGGTGATTCATGGCGGCATCATCGGCAACCTTGACAATCCGTCTTCAATGGTGGTGATTTCGGGCGATTTGCGGGATTATCTCCCGTCTGAAAGGCCGGATAATCCCAGCAACGACATGCCGATGGCGCGCGCTCAATTCGATCCGCTTCTGTCCAACATCACCCTGGTTCAAGCCGATCTGGCCGTTGGGGCGTGGTTCTATTGCGGCATCACCTTCGACAAACATCCCAGCTTCGTCGGATATCTCAAGGGCATCGCGACGCGCTCCCTGAGCCAGATACCCATAATTGCCGAACCCAATCGTCCTTCGATCCTGGGCCAGTCCTGGTCCCGGATAAAAGTGAATCTGCGTTCGAGCGGCGGCGATATCGTCTTCATCGAGAGTAACTACTCAGGTGGATAGGCTGTTAGGTTCCGGCTGTAGCGGCGGATAATCGGTGAGCGGTGTGCCGAGCAGTTGATGCTACGTGGTGTTGGTGATCGGAACGAACGGGTCGCCGGAAAACACGCGGGCGATGGCATTCAGCGCGCCCAGGGCGTTTTTGCGAGCTGTGGAGAGGTAGCTGCGGATGCGGCAGAAGGCTTTGGCCCCCTTTTCGCTGCGGAACACGCCGGAAATCTTCTGTTGTACCTTCATCATGCGAATATCCCGTTCGGCCAGGTTGTTGTCGAAGGGGACATTGAAGTCGTACAGGAAGGCGAGGGCTTCCCGCCTGTGCTTGTCGAGTCGTTCGAGCAGGTTCCTGGGCTTGGTCTTTTTCCGCCGCCCGCGTTTGTTTCCGGCCGGTGCGGGCGCCAACGGGTTCTGCGCGTAACCCTGGTCCAGGATGCTCTGATAACGGGCTTCGAAGGACCGTAGATGGTCTTCCGTCAGACGGTCGGTGGTCGGCCGGGCTTGTTCGACCGCCGCCTTGATGTCCCGTAGACAGTGGATCATCGCGTTGGCCCAGACCTGGTGGTGCTGCTCGTACACGAAGACCAGTTCGCGCAGATGATGCGCGTTGCACAGGCCGTGGGCGCACTCGTAACCGAAGTACGCCTTCCAGAAGTCGTGAATCGCCCGTCCGATGAAATCGGCCAGGATGCCGATGGCATCGAGGGCTTGCGAACCGCGTTTGGGATGGATGTCATAATAGGTGGCCGTCGAGGTCGAGGCCACATGCAGCCACCAGAGTTTTTTCTCCACCCGCGAGCCGCTCTCATCGAACTGCGCGACCGGGGCTTGCGCGATCTGCTCCTTGATCTGCTGGACGGGCGCCTCCAGTCGCTCGTGGCATTCGCCGATGATGTTGGCCAGCGTGCCTTCGCTCATCGGGCAGCCGAAAAAGTCGCCCAGCAATTCGCAGGCACGCTCGTAAGGCAGGAACTGATAGTTCTTGAGGTACACGGCCGCGGCCTTGACGCCGGGACCATATTGCACCGGCGCGTTGACCCCCTCTGGGAACGTCGCCTTGTTCGTGTGCCCACAGGCGCAAATCTTGATTTCGGCCTGATGCTCGGTGACGGTCAGCCGCATGGGCGGCAGATCGTGGACTTGTCGTTTCTCGAGGCCATCGGGCGGGCGATGCGCCAGCGAGCCGCCACAACGCACGCAGCACTCAACCCGGTGGGGCTCGATACGATCGGGCTTCGCGACCATCGCGAGCGTCTGGCCCGCATGTCCGGGCTGACCGCCTGAGGGGCGTGCGCTCTTTTCCCGCAGGCTCTTGGGCGCGGGTTTCTGGAATCCATCGGTTGAAGGCGGTTTGCTGCTGTTGCGCGAATTTTTGGCCAACTGGTCTTCCAGATGCTTGACCCGTTGTTCGCTGGCCTCCAGGCGTGTGGTCAGATCCTGCACTTGGCGTTCCAGCGTGTGGATGCGCCGGTCCATCTCCAGCAGCACGCGCACGACGGCTTCTTCGCCGGCGCGGTAAATAGCCTGAGCCTCTTCACGCGTCATCATACGCCCAACTCCTTCCGGAAGTCCGCAACGAGCGGATACAGATACACGTCTTTGACGCAAGCGCGGATGCGGTGTTCGCGGTCGTTGCGCGTGCGTCCCCGTGTTGCCCCGAGCCTCAGCCAGTTGGCCGCCCGGTAGCAGGTTCCCTTGAAACGGTCCCGGTCCACGAACGTCTCCAACGCATGCACGGGATGCCCGTACTTGGCCTGCCAGTCGGCGCGAATCCGGCGGGCGATCAGGCCCAGCACATGACTGGCCAGATGCGGGACCACGACCCAAGGCAAGACGAGGAAGCGGGTATTGTTGGTCAGTCCCTGCAGGTTGCGCTCCCTTGCGGCGCGTTCCCAGCCGAGGAAGGCATCGCGGTCCGCGCATTTCCACGCCGCCGAGCCGAACAGCGCGCAAGCCACCGGCCGACATTGCCGGTCGCGGACCAGATACCGGATGTTCTCGCCCACCGTGTTGCGGTGGCCGAGATAGTGATAGCGGCTCAACAGGCCGTTGAACAACGGCAGGTCTTGCGCGCCGGGTTCGACGACACTCACGGCCAGCGGCCGCAACGCGCGCAACGCGCCGCGGATGAGCTCGGTCGCATGATCCACCCAAGGCGCGGGGCGATTTCGAAACTCGTTGGACGAAGGTCGGCGGCGCTCCGGCAGTCGGATGTGGCCGGCTCGTTCCAACTTCAGCAGCAACGTGCGCGCGGCCATATCCTTGATGCGGCCTTGGGCGTTGCGCCAATCCCACAGCCGGCAAATCTCCTCGCTGAGCCGGGTTCTCCCCCATTTCGGGCGGTCACTCAAAAGCCCTTGGATCAGCCCGAGGTCTTGGGCGCTCAGTTC
>JAPLSP010000505.1 GCA_026398575.1 Candidatus Sumerlaeota bacterium
GGCGCCAGCATTTGGAGTGCGGTTGCTTGCTGCCGCTTTAGCTTCCATGATCTATGAGATTGGCGTAGCTAAAGCGGCAGCAAGCGGGAGTTCGCAGCGAAGCGAGAACCTCCGCTCTTGCACTCCAAATGCTGGCGCCGCTCCAAGCCGCATGAATTTCTTCTTTCGGCATAAGTTTTCGCGATGATCTTATGTTCAGGAGCTCCGCCTATGCCCACTGCTTGGAATTTCGGCATTCTCTTGCCCACCTTGGCGTTGAGCTCGTTTCTCATCGCCGGCGGCAATGCCTCTGCCGCCGATCAAACAACAAGCGCGTCGCCGCTGCGCCCGCCCGCCGTGCCGCTGGTTGTGCACGATCCTTACTTCAGCATCTGGTCGCCGGGCGACAATCTGAATGAGCAGGGGACCGTCCACTGGACCGGCAAAACCCATGCGCTTAGTTGTACGGTGAAGATTGATGAGCAGGAGTATCTTGCGGCAGGCACAGGTTGGGCTGGGCCGAAGTTGGAGCAGAAAAGCCTGATGGTGTTGCCCACACGAACTATTTACAAGTTTGAAGGCGCAGGCGTGGCACTGACGCTGACATTCATGACACCTGCGTTGCCGGAGGACATTGAGATCCTGTCGCGGCCGGTGACCTATGTATCCTTCGAATTCCATTCCACCGACGGCAACACCCACGAGGTCATACCATTTTTCGATGCTCACTCAGCAATCGCTGTTAACGAAGGCAGCCAGGAAGTTGTAGTTTCCAAGCTTGACTCAAACGATGGGAGCGGCCTGTGTCGCGTCAAGATTGGCTCAAGGGTCCAGCCTATCCTGGCCAAGAAGGGCGACGATCTCCGCATTGATTGGGGCTACTTCTATATCGCCGGGCCACAGCGTACGATGGTCGCTGAATATTCTGCTTTGAACGCAGACAAGGAGAGTACAGCCTCATTGCCGGTTCCAACCGATCCTGCGGCAGTCCTTACTATAGTTGCCAAAAGTGCGTATGCCTATGTGAAAAGCAATCGTCCTATCAAAGTCTCCTCGCAGACCGTTTCCTGCTGGCTCATGCTCGCCTATGATGACGAGTATTCGATCAAATACTTTGGTCAGAATCTCCGTCCCTATTGGCGGCGCAACGGCGACGGCGCGGCGGAATTGCTGAAGAAAGCCGCCGCCGACTATGAATCGCTGATCAAACGCTGCGCCGCGTTCGACGAGCGGCTGATGGCCGATCTGCGCAAGGTCGGCGGCGACAAATACGCGGCGCTGTGCGCGCTGGCTTACCGGCAGACATTCGCAGGGAACAAACTGGCGGCGGACGCCAACGGCGCGCCGTTGCTCTTTCCGAAAGAGAATTTTTCCAATGGATGCATCAGCACAGTGGACGTCCTCTTTCCGCAGGCGCCGTTCTTTCTCACGTTCAGCCCGGCGCTGACGAAGGCGATGCTGATTCCCGTGCTCGATTACGCGTCGTCGCCGCTCTGGCCATACAACTACGCGCCGCACGATCTCGGCACATATCCGTGGGCGATGGGGCAGGTGTATGGGATGCGCGGCGGCGACGGCGGGCGGATGCCGGTCGAGGAATCGGGCAACATGCTGATCATGCTCGCGGCGCTGGCGCGGATCGAGGGCAATGCCGATCTGGCGAAAAAATATTGGCCGTTGATGACGAAGTGGGCCGATTACCTCGTTGCCAACGGGCTTGATCCCGAAAACCAACTCTGCTCGGCGGACATGTTCGGCCATCTTCCCCACTGCGCGAACCTTGCGCTCAAGGCGATCATCGGCATCGGAGGATACGCCCAACTCTGCGAAGCGGCGGGCAAAACCGATGACGCGAAAAAATACATGGCCATCGCCCGCGATTACGCGGCGAAGTGGCAGGAAAAAGCACGCGACGAAGGCCGCACGCGACTGGCATATCATCTGCCGGGCACGTGGGGCATGAAACACAATCTTATCTGGGACCGCGTGCTCGGCCTGAACCTGTTCCCTGATTCCGTCGGCAACGCCGAGATTGCGTGGTACTTGAAGGTACAAAACAAATACGGCCTGCCCGTGGATAATCGCACTTCGACGAGTTTGATTGACTGGGCGATGTGGAGCATCGCTCCGGCGCGCGATCGCAAGGATTTCGAGGCGCTGGTCGAGCCGATCTTCCGCTATGCCAACGAGACCCCGTCGCGCGTGCCGCTCTCGGATTGGTTCAACACCACCGACGCGAAGCAAAAAGGTTTCCAGGCGCGCCCAGTTGTCGGAGGCATATTCATCAAGTTGCTGACCGATGCCCCGCAATGGGCGCAGCGCGCCGCGAAGACAACTGAAACGTGGGCGCCGTTCCCGGAGATGAAGCCGTCCGTATTGAAGGAAATCGTCCCGACTGCGCAGAAGCAGGCAGTCACGTGGCGCTATACGCTGGAAAAGCCGGGCGATGACTGGTTCAAGCCGGACTTCAATGATTCGGCGTGGAAGCAGGCGCCGGCCGGCTTCGGCGCCAAGGGCACGCCCGGCGCCGTCGTGCGGACCGAATGGAAAACGAAAGACATCTGGCTGCGCCGCGAGTTCACACTGCCCGACGCCCCGCTGAAGAATCCTGTATTGCTGATGCACTATGACGAAACGCCAGACGTCTATATCAATGGCGTGCTTGCCGCAAAACTGGATGGCTATGTGACGGACTATGAAGAAATCGCAATCAGTCCCGCCGCCCGCGCGACGCTCAAACCCGGGCGCAACGTGTTCGCCATCCACTGCCGTCAAACAACCGGCGGTCAATACATTGACGCCGGCCTCGCGGACAGCGCGCCCGCCGAGCCCACGACGTCCACAACGTCCACTGGGTCCACCAAGTCCACGTCTAAGGCTGCCTCAGTTGCGCCGCCGCCAAACCTACGAAAGCTTATGGATACGCCGTTGCGCGATCCCTCGATTTGCCGAGGGCCGGATGGAACCTATTACTTAACCGGAACGAGCGAACCATTCTGGGGCTTCAACAACGAAAACGGGATTCGCATCTGGAAATCGAAAGACCTTCAAACATGGGAGGCGCTGGGAACAGTCTGGCGCTATGGAAGCAGCCCCTGGCACAAAAAATACCTTGAGGCAAAGAAGCCTCTTTGGGCGCCGGAGATACACTACAAGAAGGGAACATTTTGGCTTACATACAGCATGCCCGGTTGGGACGGAACCGGGAAGACCTCCGGCAGCGGCCTTCTCAAGAGCACAACCGGCAAACCGGAAGGCCCTTACGAAGACATGCAGCCCAACGAACGGCTCGGCGATGAGATTGACGCGTCGCTCTTCGAGGACGACGACGGCGCGATGTATTTCCTCTGGCACAGCGGGAAGATCGCGCGATTGAAGACGGACATGAGCGGACTCGCCGAACCATACCACTGGCTCAAAACCTCGACGACCGATCCCGATCCGAAGCATCACGCCGGGCTGTGCGCCGGCATTTTCGGCAAAGACTCGTATGACCACGTCGGCTACGAAGGCATGTTTATGTTCAAGCGCGAGGGACGTTATTATTTATGCTGCTCAGAAAACTTTGAAGGCCGCTACAGTTGCGCCATCGCCACCGCAACAAGCATTTACGGCCCGTACAGCGCGCGCTACGAAGCCATCCCGCATGGCGGACACAACACGTTTTTCCAGGATCAAAAGGGGCAGTGGTGGTCCACGTACTTCGGCGCGCCTTGGAAGGAACGGGCGGCGATTCTGCCAGTGGAATTTGCCCAGGATGACCGCGTCCGTCCGCTCGCAGCGGCAGCAGAATCTGCAGCTGTGACGGCGGAGGCAGCTGCTTTGCCGGCGGATTTGAAGCCACTGTTCGACTTCCCTGTACGCGACACTTGCGTTTGCGTGGGCGGCGATGGGAACTACTACCTCTCCGGCACAACCGGCCATCCCACGTGGTGGAATACCAACGAAGGCATCCGCCTCTGGAAATCCGCCGACCTGAAAAAATGGGAACCGCTCGGTTTGGTCTGGACATTCGACAAAGATGGGACATGGCAAAAGCAAACCGTCAAAGGCAAGCGCGCAATCTGGGCGCCGGAAATCCACTACATAAAGAACACCTACTGGATCGCCTATTGCGTGAACTACAGCGGCACGGGCCTGCTGAAAAGCACGTCCGGCAAACCCGAAGGCCCTTATGTGGACGTCAAGCCCGACGGCCCTCTGACCGGCGAAATTGACGCCTCGATTTTCGGGGACGACGACGGCAAAATTTATTGGGTTTATCAGAACGGCAAGATCGCGCGTATGAAAGATGATCTATCGGGATTGGCCGAAGAGCCGCGCCTGCTCAAGCCTGAAGGCGACAAACACGTTGGCTTTGAGGGCGCCTTCCTGACAAAAATGAATGGGCGCTACGTTCTGCTCTGCGCGGACTTTATCGGCGGCATGTATCACTGCATGGTCGCCGAGTCCGATGCCATTTACGGGCCGTATGGCAAGCGCTATCTGGCCGTTCCACACGGCGGCCACAACACCTTCTTCAAAGACAAGGAAGGCAAATGGTGGTCCACCTTCTTCGGCAACGACGCCAAATCACCCTTCCGCGAGCGACCGGCTATTCTGCGGATTGAAAGAGATTCAGACGGCAAAGTTCATCCGATGAAAAACTAGAAACAATTCATGACCTTCTTTGGCTATCTGTTCAGCGCTTACAGGGCATCCGTGGTGAGAAATGCGGATTATGACGCCGGCGCCGGAGATTGAAGGGCAAAAAAGAGGTGGTAGAGATCGCTCGTAAATTCGTAAGCGCCCGGCCCATGCTCTTTATCTTTTCGGATGACGCCGAGTGACTCCATTTTTCTGAGAAAATTATCGAACACCTTCGCTTCCGGCTCCGACAGCTTTTCAAGAATTTTCTTCCGCCTGAATGAAGGCCCAAACCAGCCTTGAGGTATCTTTTCCAGTATGTCTTTATACGGTTCGCTTCGGATTGCGCCCAGTACTTTAGGCTCGATGTATTTGACGCCAATAACTTGGGCGCCTTGAATAATTCCCTGCATCGCATCCTCTTGGCTAATCCGGTTATCCGTATCCGCTTTGAATACCGCGTCGCCCAGCTCGTGCATGAATACAGGATACCCGCCGGAATACTTCCAGAGATCATTGATCGCCGCCGGGTCAATCTCAACATTGACCTTGCGGAAGGCGCGCTGAAAGAAGTCACGCGTTTCAGATTCGGAAAAACGTTGGATATCCACAATATCGAATACGCGGTCGAGCGATGGTTGGGCTGCGATCAGCTGGCGGCGCCGCTCAGCGAGCCCGGAGAGCGCAAGAGTCAGTGGCAATGGTTTGGAAGAGGCGGCCACTTCGTCCACCAGGCTTTTTAGCCAATTGGCGAATCGCTCGGAAGCGGCCAGTCCGTTGATATCATCTAGAACCAGAACGATTCCCCGTTTCTCCGGCGCCAGTTGCTTCAGCAGGTTGCGCAAAGCTGGAATGAAATCACTAACCGCGCGCGACAATTCCTGACTCGTCGCGGAGAACTCAACGCTCAATCCGAAAATATCCAGTTGCCGGATGTGATTCCCCAGAAAATCCCTGATTTTGGAGTACCAGGGCTTATCCACGCTTTCGCTTAAAAGCCGCTCAAAAATGCGGCGCGCCATTTCCTCCAAACTGTCCACGCCACCCAAAAAAACATGAAGCCCAAGAACTTGATAGTCTTTTTCCGCCAGCGAAAGCGCATATTTGCAGATCGAGCTCTTGCCAATGCCCCGTTCGCCCATAATGAAAAAGCGCTCGATCGTTCGTAGTTCCAGCGATCTTTTCACGCCGGAAATAAAACGCCGGATTTCCGCTTCGCGCCCCACGAAAAACTCTATAGGGACAGGCAAACCCGGTGTGAATGGCGAATATTCTTTGACCATGAGCATGTCGCTTTTCTTTTTGCGGATTATGATCATTCTGAATGGACGCCTTCAAGTCTTCTTTTGCCGAAGCAACAAAACAACGAAACAACAGGTGAAGTTTCTTTCATTGACAAGCGCCCGTTGATCTCTTTATCCATACCCTACCCTCGCGAAGCAAAGGCGCATAATGAAAATCGAAATCGAAAAAGAAGAGGACGGGCGTTGGATCGCCGAGATACCCGATCTGCCAGGCGCCATGTCTTATGGCGCAACCCGCCGCGAAGCCGTCGCCAGGTTTGAATCTCTGGCGTTGCGCGTAATAGCAGACCGGCTTGATCATGGATAATCTATTCCCGAACTGGACGCGTTGTTTGCAGCTCCCGCATGACTTAACCCGGCAGAGCCGGAACCATTTAGGTAAAATTTTCAAAAAGGCGGGCGGCTTTCAATTGTCAAGCAAACGCGCATAAATACAGGCAGAATCATTGAGGGCAGAATCATTATGATTCTGCCCTCAATGATTCTGCCTGCCAATCGCTGCAAACCTAACCCCAAGCATAGGAATGTTGCTTCAATTCATTTTTGAACAGAAGGAGATACTGACCTCATGTATATAGGTTCACGATATTATCGCATGCCGGCAGTCATTTTATGCGCCTTCGCCGCGCTCAGCGCCTATGCCCAACAGGAGAAGCCCGCCATGGACTACCCGATCCAGCCCGTGCCGTTCAACGCCGTGCATATCACCGGTGGATTCTGGGCCGCGCGCATGGAGACTAATCGCAAGGTGACAATCCCCGCCTGCTTCAAGAAGTGCGAAGAAACCGGGCGCATCAACAACTTCGCCAAGGCGGGCAAGCTGATGCCGGGCAATTTCCAGGGAACCGCGTTCGACGACTCGGACGTTTACAAAGTGATCGAAGGCGCGGCCTACGCGCTGGCGGTCCAGCCCGATCCCGAACTTGACAAATACCTGGACGACCTGATCGCCAAGATCGCCGCCGCGCAGGAGTCGGACGGCTATCTCTACACCGACCGCACAATCCATCCTGACAACCCGCAAAAAATGGCCGGCCCGAAGCGCTGGTCCAACATGGGCTCCAGCCACGAACTCTATAACGTGGGACACATGTACGAAGCCGCCGTCGCGCACTTCCAGGCCACGGGCAAGCGCTCGCTGCTCGATGTCGCGATCAAAAACGCCAACCTCCTCGTCAACACCTTCGGCGCAGACAAGACGCGTTCGATCTGCGGCCATCCGGAGATCGAACTGGCGCTGGTCAAGCTCTATCGCGCCACAGGCGACAAGCGCTACTTCGAGCTGGCGAAGTTTTTCATTGATGAGCATGGGCGCGCCAACGGCGGACGCAAACTCTACGGCGAATACGCTCAGGACCATAAGCCGCTCATCGAGCAGGACCTGCCCGTCGGCCACGCTGTGCGCGCTGGATATTTCTATAGCGGCTCGACCGACGTGGCGGCGATCACCGGCGGCAAGGAGTATCAGCAGGCCCTCGACAAGATATGGGAGAACCTGACCTCCAAGAAACTGGCGCTGACCGCCGGCGTCGGCGCGCGCCACGGCGGCGAGGCGTTTGGCGACAGCTACGAACTCCCCAACGAATCGGCCTACAACGAAACCTGCGCCGCCATCGCCAACGGGCTTTGGAATTTCCGCATGTTCCTGCTCGAAGGCGACGCCAAATACATGGACGTGCTCGAACGCGTCATCTACAACGGTTTCCTCTCCGGCGTCTCGCTCAAAGGCGACACTTATTTCTACGTCAATCCGCTGGAATCCAAAGGCCGCCATCACCGCGTGCCTTGGTTCGGCTGTTCATGCTGCCCGGTCAACGTCGCGCGCTTTGTTCCTTCGATTGCGGGCTTCATTTATGCGCATCAAGGCGACCAAATCTTCATCAACCTGTTCGCGGAATGCAACACAACGGTCAATCTCAAAAATACCCCCGTCAAGCTGACGCAGCAAACCAAGTATCCGTGGGATGGCGCCGTCAAGATCACCGTCGCTCTGGAGAAAGAGGCCGAGTTTGCCGTCTGCGTCCGCATTCCCGAGTGGGCGGTGGGGCGGCCGGTTCCGGGCGATCTTTATCGCTACACGGATGAATCGCAGGCGCAGCCCGCGGTCAAGGTCAATGGACAGGCCGCGCCGCTGAAGCTGGAGAAAGGCTATCTGATCCTGCGGCGCACATGGAAAAAAGGCGACGCGATAGACGTGGAACTGCCGATGCCGGTCCGGCGCGTCGCGGCGCACGAGAACGTAAAGGACGACGCAGGCCGCGTGGCGCTCGAGCGCGGACCGATCGTTTATTGCGCTGAAGCGGTGGATAACGGCGGCGCCATCCGCCATCTATTCCTGCCCTCCGATGCCGCGCTGCGCGCCGAATTCGCTCCGGATTTATTGGGCGGCGTGACGGCAATCCGCGCAAGCGCGCAAGCCGTCGCGATGCCCGAAACCGGCCAGACCCTGAAAACGCAGGCCGCAGGATTCATGGCAATCCCCTACTTCGCCTGGGATAACCGCGAACCCGGCGAGATGCAGGTATTCCTCGCCGCTTCGGCGCAGTCCGCGCGCCCGCGCCCCAAGCCCTCGCTCGCTTCAACGAGCAAGATCACCGCCTCGCAAGTTTGGCAGGCCGACACAGGCGAGGCGCTGAACGACCAGATCGAGCCTAAAAATTCCGGCGATCACGACATTCCCCGATTTACGTGGTGGGATCACCGCGGAACCACCGAATGGGTCCAATACGATTTCAAGGAAAAAACAAAAGTCTCGGCGGTCGAAGTTTATTGGTTTGACGACACGGGCCGCGGCCAATGCCGCGCGCCGCA
>JAPLSP010000327.1 GCA_026398575.1 Candidatus Sumerlaeota bacterium
ATCCATCTCAATCGCAGCACGGTCTCCAGCATTGTCAACCAGCTCATCCAGGCCAAAATGGCGCGCGAAACCAAACTGGAACACGCCGCCATGGGGCGCCCCGGCATGTTGCTGGCGCTCGATCCGGAGGGCGGCTGCGCGGTGGGCGTGGACATCAACGTGGATTTCATCGCCGTAGCCTTGAGCGATTTCGTCGGCGCCGTCCTGTGGCGCCAGCATGTCTCGTCCAATCCCGCCGATTCGCAGGACGCCGTTCTGGCGCAGGCCGAGACGATGGCGCATCAGGCGCTGGAGCGCGGCGCGCGGCGCGGATTGCGCCCTCTGGGGATCGGGGTTGGATTGCCGGGCATGGTGGATACGACGAGCGGGCAGCTGGTGTTCGCGCCGAATCTGGGATGGTCGGAGGCGCCGGTGGGGCGCCTGTGGAGCGAGCGCTTTCACCTGCCGGTCTTTGTCGAAAACGAGGCCAACGCGGCGGCGTTGGGGGAATTGTGCTTCGGCGCCGCTCGTGGCGTGCGCAATATGATTTACCTGAGCCATGGCGCGGGATTGGGCGGCGGCATTATCATGGACGGCAAACTGTTCCGGGGCGCCGGCGGCGCCGCAGGCGAAATCGGCCACATCAAAGCCTCTTCGGACGGCGAACTCTGCGGTTGCGGCAAGCGCGGCTGCTGGGAGACGCAGGTGGGGACGCATACCGTGGTCCGCCGCGCGCAGGCCGCCCTCCTTGAGCGGCAGGGCGGCGCGGCTCAGACGGCGGATAATGGTCATCTGACGTTTGCGTCCATTCTGCGCAAAGCGGAGGAAGGCGATCCGACAATGCTGGGCATTGTCCGGCGGCTGGGCGAACAACTGGGCGAGGGAATCGCCAATCTGGTAAATATTTTCAATCCCGACATGGTGGTCCTGGGCGGCGAGTTGAGCGGCGCCGGTCCGGCGTTGATGCCGATAGTGGAGCAGGCGGTTGCCGCGCGGGCGCTGCAACAGCCGCTCAAGAATTTACGGATCGAAACCTCGGCGCACGGCGGCGACGCCTGTGTGATCGGAGCATTGGCGCTCGTGCTTGACGCGGTCATGCGCGATCCGCTGTTGACAATGGATCTATGAACTCGGAACTCGGAACCCGGAACTCGGAACTAAGATTTGGGAAAACAAGGCTTTGCCTGTTTTATTTTTTATCAATGGAGGAAGGAGCATGAGCTCAAACAGTAACTCTCACGCCGAGATGCTGGCGGGGATTAACCCACCCCGACTATTTCTCGGAAGCTGCTTGGCCCTGATCGCAACGGCAGTGTCATTTGCCGTAATCGCCGATATCATGGGACCCCTCAAATCCAAGTTCGTCTTGACCAATCTGCAAGTGGGTGAAATCGCAGGGGCCGCAACCTGGGGGTTCACGGTGTCCATTTTCGTCCTTGGTCCGCTGTGCAATATTCTGACCATGCGCGGATTGCTCTGGTTCGCATTTTTGTGCCACATCGCCGGGCCGGCGCTGATGATGTTCGCTTCGGGATCGGCGGCCTTCTGGGAGCTGTTCTTCGGCGCGTTGATTATCGCCTTGGGAAATGGAACGGTCGAAGCCGTGTGCAATCCGCTGACTGCCACTGTTTACCCCAAGGAAAAAACCAAGATGCTGAACCGGTTCCACATGTGGTTCCCCGGCGGTATTGTGATAGGCGGCGTGGCGTGTTTTGCTTTGGCCAAATTCGGCATGGAATCGTATCAAGCCCGTCTGGCTCTGATCGTGGCGCCCGCCATAGTCTATGGCATTCTTTTCCTGGGCCAGAAGTTTCCGGCCACCGAGCGCTCGGCGTCGGGTGTTTCGTTCGGCCAAATGTTTGCCTTCACGTTCAGCCGTCCGCTTTTCATTATCCTTTTCCTGTGCATGACTTTGACGGCCTCTTTGGAACTCGGGCCGGGCCGTTGGATTCCTTCGATCCTCCAAGCAGGCGGCATCGCCGGCATCCTCGTGCTGTGCTATATCAATGGCTTGATGGCGGTCCTTCGCTTCTTCGCCGGTCCGGTTGTTCACAAATTGTCAAATCCGGGCGTCCTGGTGATTTCGGCGATATTGGCCGGCCTTGGACTGTGGGGTCTGAGCTACGCCGAGAGCACGGTGATGGCTTTTGCGATGGCCACCGTCTTCGCGCTGGGCGTTTGCTATTTCTGGCCGACGATGCTGGGCACCGTGTCCGAGCGCATCCCGAAGGGCGGCGAGCTGGCCCTGGCATTGATGGGCGGCATGGGCATGTTGGCGGTGGGCGTTGTAACGTCGCCCCAGATGGGCAAGATCGCCGACACGCATCTTTACGACAAGCTCAAGCCGGCTGAAACGACTGCCGCTCTCCAGGCTGTGACTACTGAATTCGTGAGCCTTAAAGCCGCTGCCAAGGGCAAACAAGGCGATGACATCCAGGCCGCGATTGACAGCGCGCAAAAAACCCTGGATGAATTCAAGAAGTCGGGTGGCAAGGAATTGCCCAAGGAGACGGCCAACTCGCTGCGCGCGGCCATTGGCGTCGGCGGGAAATCGAAGTCGGCGGAAGCGTGCGCAGACGTCTTGAATCCGGCCGACAACTTCGGCGGACGCATGTCATTCCGTTATGTCGCTCCGCTCTCTTTGATTCTGATTGTGGTCTTCAGCATCATTGCGATAATGGACAAGGCTAAAGGCGGGTCTAAGCAAGAGCATATCAGCGGGTAAATTGGCATGCCATGGCGCGCCGGCATGTCTTTGATATCGCTGTCAACCTGAGTTCCAGAGAGAGGGTTCAGCGTTTGTGTGTTTTGTCTGTCCGACTGGTCCGACGCGTCCGACGCGT
>JAPLSP010000545.1 GCA_026398575.1 Candidatus Sumerlaeota bacterium
TATGAACTGAATCAATATCCGTTGTAATTGCCATAGTACACCTTATATCCTGCCACATCTGCTTCCGGATTTGCCGACCATGAAATCACGACATCATTTCCAGAAAGCGTTTTGGTCACGTTTATCGGTGCCGACAAGGGCACATCTATCCGGGGAGCGCTCTGCACAGAGGTGACAGTCACCATCCCATAAATCGCATCATCATATATATCCACGATCACATCACCGATGACTTCACCCCATGTTGGAAAATTGACGTTCAGCGCGATCGAACCGGGCGCCGGCCTGAAAAAGGCCCTGAGTATAAGCCGCTCGGACGTGATCCGCGAAATCGCCGCCTCCGGACTGAAGGGGCGCGGCGGGGCCGGATTCCCGACCGATGTGAAATGGAACCTGGCCGCCGCCACGATCTCGCCGGAGAAATTCGTCGTCTGCAACGCCGACGAAGGCGAGCCGGGCACATTCAAGGACCGGGTGATTCTCGATTGTTTCGCCGATCTGGTTTTTGAAGGAATGACCCTGGCCGGTTATACGATCGGCGCCAAAATCGGCATTCTTTATCTGCGCCAGGAATACAGCTATCTGCGCCAAAAGATCCAAGACACGCTCGACAAGCGCCGCAAGGAAGGCCTGCTGGGCCAGAACGCAGCGGGCAAAGCGGGATTCGATTTCGACATCACCATCCGCCTGGGCGCCGGCGCCTACATCTGCGGCGAGGAAACCGCGCTGATCGAATCGCTGGAAGGCCAGCGGGGCGAGCCGCGCAACCGCCCGCCGTATCCCGTCAACACCGGCTACAAGGACCGCCCGACCATCGTCAACAACGTTGAGACGCTGGCGTGGGCCGCGTGCATCCTGGCCAAGGGCGGCGCATGGTTCCATGCCTTGGGCACCGATAAATCCAAGGGCTTGAAGCTGTTCAGCATCTCGGGCGATTGCCAGCGCCCCGGCGTTTACGAATTCCCGATGGGCATCACCATCGCCCAGTTGATGAAAGAAGTCGGCGGCGAAAACGCCAAGGCCTGCCAGGTTGGCGGCGCCTCGGGACACATCGTTCCGGCCTCGATGTTCGAGCATACGATCGCGTTCGAAGACGTTCCGACCGGCGGCTCGATCATCGCCATCGGCCCGGAGCGCGACATCCTGACGCTGGCCCACAACTTCATGGAATTCTTCACGGAGGAATCATGCGGCCAGTGCACGCCGTGCCGCGAAGGCAACGTCAAGCTGCTGGAAGGCGTGCAGATGTTGGAAGAGGGACGCTGTTCGATGGCCTATCTGAGGGAGTTGTGCCAATTGGGCGAGACGATGCAGCTGGCCAGCAAGTGCGGCCTGGGCCAGTCCAGCGCCAATGCCTTCCTTTCGATGGTCAAACACTTCCCGGATGAAATCATGGGCCGGACCGACCTGATTGTCTAAGGAAACAAGGAGACTAGATATGACGCAGAAGAAAGAGATTAAAACAGAAACGCAACGCTCTCCCATGAGCACGCGTCCGCTGACCGTCACCGCTGCGGCGGATTCGGAAACCATTGGAGGGATGGTGCCGGTCGAGATAGATGGCAAACAGGTTTCGGTTCCCTTGGGCACGACGATCCTGGAGGCCGCCCGCAAATTGGGCATCCGCATCCCCACACTGTGTTATCACGAGGATTTGTGCATCGCCGGCGTTTGCCGGATTTGCGTCGTGGACGTTTCGGGCCAGCGCACGCTGCAGGCTTCGTGCGGCTATCCCATCACGGCCCCGATCAAGGTCAAGACGCATACCCGGACGGTGCGCCAGGCCCGCCGCCATATCCTGGACCTGATGCTCTCGAAGCATTACGGCGAGTGCTATTCATGCTTCCGCAACAACAACTGCGAGCTGCAATCGCTGTGCCGGGAATATGGCGTGGACTATTACCGCTTCGGCCATCCGGATAAAAAGATGTATGAGATGGATGAGTCGAGCTACTCGGTCCGGCGCGACATGAACAAGTGCATCCTGTGCCGCCGCTGCGTGCGCACGTGCATTGACCTGCAGGAAGTGGGCGTGTACGAGGCCATTCATCGCGGCGGCGCCACGAAGATCGAAACCTTCAAGGACCGCCCGCTGGGCGAGGTGATCTGCATCAACTGCGGCCAGTGCATCAACCGCTGCCCGACGGCCGCCTTGCGCGCCAACGATCCGTCCGACGAAGTCTGGGCGGCCATTGACGATCCCACGAAGCACGTCGTCATCCAGACGGCGCCCAGCCCGCGCGCGGGCATCGGCGAGTGTTTCGGCCTCGAACCGGGCCACGCCCTGACGTTCGAGATGAACACCGCGCTGCGCCTGTGCGGGTTTGACAAGGTCTTCGACACGAACTTCACGGCCGACCTCACGATCATCGAGGAAGGCACGGAACTCATCAAGCGGCTCTACACGGCCCTGGTCAAGAAGGAGAAGGTCGCGCTGCCGCAATTCACCTCGTGCAGCCCGGGCTGGGTAAAATACATCGAGCATTTCTATCCCGAGATGCTCGACCATCTTTCCTCGGCCAAGAGCCCGCAGCAGATGTTCGGCGCGATCATCAAGACCTACTACGCGAAGATGCACAAGATTGATCCGGCCAACATCGTCACCGTGGCGCTGATGCCGTGCTCGGCCAAGAAATTCGAGTGCAACCGGCCCGAGATGTGCGACAGCGGCTACAAGGATATTGACTACGGCCTGACGACGCGCGAGCTGGCGAAGATGATCAGCGAAGCGGGCATTCATCTGCCCGACATGCCCAAATCCGATTTCGACGATCCGTTCGGAACGGCCACGGGCTCGGGCGTCATCTTCGGCGCGACGGGCGGCGTCATGGAAGCGGCGCTGCGCTCGGTCATCGAACTGGTCTGCGGCATCAAAGTCGAAAGCATCTACGAACATGCCGACATCATTCCGGTGCGCGGCTTCGAAGGCGTCAAGTATGCCGAAATCCGCATTCCCAAAGTCGGCCCCGTGCCCGACCTCCTTAAGCCGCTCGTGCCGAATTGGGATTGGCTCGACGGAGTGACGGTGAAGGTTGGCGTGGCGCACGGCACGGCCAACGCCAAGAAGGTGCTCGAAGACATCAAGGCCGGCGGCAAGTTCAGCGAATGCCACTTCATCGAATTCATGGCGTGTCCCGGCGGCTGCCTGGGCGGCGGCGGACAACCGATCCCGACGTCGCCGGCGATCCGCGCCGCGCGCGCCCGCGCGATCTATTCCGAGGACGCGATCTACCAAATCCGCAAGTCGCACGAGAACCCGGCCGTGGCCAAGATCTATCAGGAATTCCTGACCGACGGCCCCTGCGGCCATCTCAGCCACAAACTGCTTCACACGCACTATACGGCGAGAGGCAAGTATATCGCGTAGTGAGATGATCGGAATTCGGTGTTAGCTGTTTAGGATTTAAACGTCGAGTTTTGCATAGTCGGGGGATGGGGGCAGCGTTTCCGCTTGGATTAGGGAAAGCGCCTCTGTCCCCCGCTCTACTTTCTAGGCTGAATCTGATAATTGTTGTTTTTGGCATTGACACAACGAAATAGTTGTTTTCTAATTGCTTACCACAGCAGTGGCATACTTGGGGCAACACTGAAACTCACGGGAATCACTGCTGTGCGAGATTCATAATGCCTGTGCCGATCAAAACGCGCGCGATCAGTGAACGACAATCATGAATCGAAACACATCATTAAGAGATTATCATGCGGTCAATGATTTGCTCTCTGGGATTAGCAGAGTAGATTTGCGGGAATTCAAAAAGCGTTTCTGTTGGAATGAGCACAGATTGGAGCTCTTCTCATCCTTTGAGAAAGCGATGGAAGTATTGAGAAAAGCCGGAGCTTTGGCCGTTATAATTGGTGGCAGCTATGTGCGCAATGTGGAATATCCGGATGATATTGACGCATGCTGGCTGGCTGGTAAAAACTTCGATGAGGATAATGTCCCGCCGCAATGGGAAGATATGATTTACAGCCGCAAAAAAATGAAGGACTCGCTTAATCTTCATTTTCAAGCGATTTATTACGAGAACCTAGATTCTCCGATTGCCTGTGGCGTTCTTGAAAATTGGCTCGCAGTTCATCAAATGGATAGAAACGGCGAAGAGAGAGAAGTTTTCCTGATTGATCTGTGCCTGACTGGGTGAAGCAAGCGCCTCCCTATGAATCCAATACATTGGAGTTCCTGACAATGATCCAGAATTCTAAGCAATATCAGATAACTGAAAGCCAAATGGCCAAGATAGAATCCGTTTTGCGGATGGCCAGAAATTCCTCAAAGGAGGCAAGTTCAAGGCTTTATGGCGCCATGATTGATGGTCTTCGTTCCCAGATTGAGGATATGCGCAAGGAACTGCGCGAATATGATTCCTGGAAAAAGGCGCGCGCGCTTAAGCTCAATGGCTTTGCGCAAATGGCTATGTTCTTGACCCAGGCTCGCATTGCGCGGGGTTATACCCAAAAAGACCTTGCTGAAAAACTCCGCCTGAAACCGCAACAGATTCAACGCTATGAGGCTACGGGATACAGCACCGCCAGCCTGAGGCGCATTCAGGAAATCATGCGAACGCTGCAAGTGGATATCGTTGCCGATATACCACTCCGGACAAAGAAAGCAGCCGGCGGAGCTGCCACTCTCCAGAGAGCTTCCGCACGGACAGCGTAAACGCGCCATAAGAATACCCCCATCCGCAAATAGCGCAAAGGCTTGTGGCGTCCAGGATACGTCTTATTAAGTTGCCGAATTGCCGTCTGTGGCTCGAAAACCTCTTGCGCGTGCCGGGGTTTCGATGCATGCTCCCGGCAGATTATGGCATTCATATTATCGTATAAGACGGGAGGAAGAATCATGCGCACTCATTTGAGGGCCTTCACACTCATCGAATTGCTCATCGTCATCGCGATCATCGCCATTCTCGCGTTGATCGCCATTCCCAATTTCCTCGAAGCACAGACGCGCTCGAAGGTCGCGCGCGCCCAGTCGGATATGCGCACCATCGCCACCGCCGTCGAAGCCTACTACGTGGATTACAACAATTATTTCACGCTCGCAACGGACGATACGGGATATGGAAAATCCGCCACGGTCACGTACGGAGGCCCTACGGATAATTTTCAGAGATATAGCAGCATCACAACACCCGTGGCTTACATCACGTCTTTGCCCCGCGATCCATTCTCGAAGGTGGTTCCAGACGTGAAAATAGCGGGATGGCGGGTTCCCGCGCTTTATCTCTATCACAGCGGCAACCAGGGGCAGGCGGCCAACTCGACAACCCGCGAAGTGTTTGCCATCGTCAGCAAAGGACCCGATCTCCAGACGAATTTATACAATCTATGGAACACGGATCAGCAGCTGGATGTGAACGAGCAGAATACTGACTGGACGTTTATCCTGGCCTATGACGCGACGAATGGCACCATCAGCCGTGGAGACATCGCGCGCACCGGCGGCGGCCATACCACCTATTTCCCCACCAATTTCTATTGGAAAGCTCCGAACATAAATCCGTAATCGGAGCGTAAGGCCCCCTCACATCTGCCTCCATCTCCTGCCTCGGATATTTCCGCAGGGGGTATAGGTTTTTATCAAAAATCTAACAACAACATGTTGTCGTTCGCGAAAACTACGAAAAAATCTGTGTTAATCAGCCCGATCCGCCCCATCCGTGTTCTATCGCAGTCTGATTTTTTGCTATAGAACACGGATTGGGCGGATCGGGCGGATCATCACGGATTTTCAGCAACAGGCACGGACGCCATGAACAAG
>JAPLSP010000421.1 GCA_026398575.1 Candidatus Sumerlaeota bacterium
TGGCCCTTCCGCACCAGGCCGGCAGTGGCGGCTCGGCCCCCAGCCGGACCTCCATCAAACCAGTGAAGACGATTGACTCGGCTTCCAGTCGGACTACTGGCAAACCGCCAGAGACGGTTCGACAAATCAACGACAAGTTCCCGCACTGGTTCAATGCGCGGTTCAAGGAGTTCAACGACCAGCCCGACCGGCTGCCGTTCGATCAGCATTGTCTGGTGGCGCTATGCGCGCCGAGGCCCGTGCTCTTCACCAACGGACGGGCGGATACCTGGATCAATCCCGCGGGACAGTTCGAGGTGCTGCGAGCGGCGGCGCCCGTCTATCGGCTCCTGGGCGCCGGGGATTTCAAAGGCGCCGAACTCCCGCCAGACGGCCAGTTGATTGATGGCGCGCTGGGCTTTTTTCTTCGCCCGGGCGGTCATTCGCTGAAGCCCGAAGACTGGAAGGCGTTCCTCGATTTCGCCGACAAGCGCCTGGGACCGCCCGCCAAACCTCGTTCCGCGTCTGGTATGTCCGAGCCGCGCGACGGCAGGTCCGGTGAACCGTTTGAGGTCGCTGGCGGCAAAGCCGGCGAGTTCCTGGCGCCTGATTCAAACGACTGGGCGCTGCATATTACGGCGTGGACAAAGTGACCGGTTCCAGCGTAGGCGCTGGCAACGGCAAGCCGCGAAATGATAGACTCAATAAATATTTTCATACATGGAAGAAATGAGGCATGGAACTCCCAACTATTGGAAACGATCGGAGACATCGCATGAAACGAACTACATTGCTGGTCCTTTCCGCCCTGCTGTTGGCGTCAGAAGCCGCGCGGTGCGCTGATGGAACGAAAAGCCAGGACGCGCGTGAAACCGCCGGCGCGGAGCGCATGCGACGATACAATGTGATTTGGAACAGCCCCTCGAAGGACGCCACGGGCGTGATGCCCATCGGCAATGGCGACATCGCCGCCGGGGTGTATGCCATTGAGGATGGCGACTTGTATCTGCTGCTCTCGAAAAATGACGCCTACAACTTCTCCGGCGACATCTACAAGACGGGGCGCGTGCGGATCGCGCTCGATCCCAATCCCTTCAAGGCGGGAAAGCCGTTCCGCCAGACGCTCGATTTGCCGAGCGGCTCGATCCGTATCGAGGCGGATGGAGTGACCGTGCGCGTTTGGGCGGATGCCAATCGCCCGCTCTTTCACGTCGAAATCGCCTCGCCGCGCGAGATCGCCGTCACGGCTCAGCCGGAACTTTGGAAACGTCTCGACGGAACCAAGGATGCGCGGTTGGAGCGGGATGGAAAAATCCTCTGGTATTTTCCGGTTGGCGACCGAAGCGTCTATCCCGACGATCTGAAATTCTATCAAGTGGAACACATGGCGCCGAAGTTTCCGGACCCCTATCGCTTCAACACCTTCGGCCATCTGCTGGAAAGCCCGGGGCTGTCGCTGACTAATGGGGCGCTCTCGGCCAAAGCCAAAACCATTGATCTTCGCATTCACGCCCTGGCAATGCAGACGCCCGAAGCCGCCACATGGATAAAGACGATTGAGCAGCAGGCGGCGCGGCCAGTGGATTTGCAGAGCGCTTGGGAAACGCATGGCCGCTGGTGGGCGGACTTCTGGGAGAGGAGTTGGATCGTCGCAACCGACAACACCTTGCCGGCGGAGGCGAGCGAACAGTTACATGGCGAGCTTTCGGCCTCCGGCCATCGCGATGAGGAGGATGGCGCCGCGCTGGTGGCGCAGAGTTACAACGTCTTTCGTTTCCTGATGGCCTGCCAGAGCCGCGGGCGAATTCAGACCAAGTTCAACGGCGGATTATTCACGCAGCAGTTGCGTCTGAAAGAGCAGGGCAAAAAGAGCCGGCCTGGCGCGACGCAGCAAGCCGATGGCGCATGGCTCACGCATGAAGACGACCGCCTCTGGGGACGCCGCTTCACCTATCAAAATCAGCGTTTGCTTTATTGGCCGCTCCTGGCCAGCGGCGACTTCGATCTCATGAAGCCGTTTTTCGATTACTACTCCAACCTGCTGGAAATGCGCAAAGCCATCACGAAGGCATGGTTCGGGCACGATGGCGCGTATTTCCGCGAGAACATCGAACCGACGGGCGCCGAGCGGGATTGCGGCAAGGATGGCCGTCCACCCAAAACCAAGCCGGGCGAAAAATACGAAGGCTGGTATCACGACTACTACTTCACCAGCGGCTTGGAAACGCTGGCGATGATGACCGACTACGTCAATTATACCGGCGACGCCGCGTTTCGCGACCGTGTGGTGGTTCCCTTCGCCCGCGAGATTCTGCTGTTCTTCGATCGGCACTATCCGCGCGGCGCGGACGGCAAGGTTCGCCTGGACCCGGCTCAGGTGGTCGAGACCTGGTGGATCGCGGTCAATCCGGCGCCGGACGTGTCCGGCCTGCGGTTTTGTTTGGATGAGTTGCTGTCCATGAAAGCCGGGACGGCAGAAGATCAGACTCGCTGGCGCAAGTTCCGCGCTGAAATTCCAGAGGTGTTTCTACAGACCATCGAAGAGCGTCAAGCCATCGCGCCCGCGGAGAAATGGGCGAAGAAGAGCAACTCCGAAAATGGGGAACTCTATCCGGTGTTTCCCTTCCGCTGCTTCGGCCTTGCCCTCGGGACGGGTGACATCGTGACCTGGACGATGAAACATCGCTCCTGCAAGGACTCCTACGGTTGCGCGTGCTGGACGCAGGATCAAATCCATTGGGCATACTCCGGCAATGCCGCAGAGGCCGCGAATGGATTAGTGCGCCGTTTCCGCATTGCCTCGCCGATATGCCGCTTCCCGCTCTACGGGCGCGAGGGGCCGGACTCCTGTCCCGACTTCGATCACTTCGGTTCCGGCGCCACGGCGCTCCAGCGGATG
>JAPLSP010000542.1 GCA_026398575.1 Candidatus Sumerlaeota bacterium
GTCCTCGAATCCCTCGCCCGGCGGCGTCTGCACGGGCCTGGGGGTCAGTCCGCGCCGGATTGACAAGATTATCGGCATAGTTAAAGCCTATACCACGCGCGTGGGCGAAGGGCCGTTCCCGACGGAGCTCGACGACGCGCAGGGCGAGTTTCTGCGCGAGCAGGGCGGGGAATATGGCGCCACGACCGGACGGCCACGGCGCTGCGGCTGGTTTGACGCTCCCGTCGTCCGCCACGCGGTCCAACTCGCCGGACTGGACGAAATCATCATCACCAAGCTCGACGTTCTGGATTCCTTGGAGCGGATTCCTGTTTGCGCGGCTTATGACATTGACGGGGACATGGTGCAGCGTTATCCGCTCGATCGCCTGGCGCTGCTGCCGATCCAGCCGCTCTACGACGAGATGGAAGGATGGAAGACGAGCATTTCGGATATTCGTTCCTACGATGCGCTGCCGGAAAACACACGGAAATATCTCGAGCGCCTCGAGCAACTGGCCGGTTGCCCAATCTCGGCGGTCTCGGTGGGGCAGGACCGCGGGCAGATCATCCGCAAAACGCCGAATTTTTTGACATGAATGTCTTGGGCATCCATGATGGCCACAACGCCGCCGCGGCGCTGCTTCGCGATGGCCGCGTGATCGCCGCCATTCAGGAAGAACGGCTGAGCGGCATCAAGAATCATGACTGCTTCCCCCTCCAGGCGATCGGGCGCGTCCTCAAGATCGCAGGCTGCGCGCCGGATCAGGTGGATGTGGTCGCTCTCAACGGCTTTCACCAGCCCGTTCATCGCGCGCCCGGCCAGCTGATCGAGCACATCAAGAACGCCGGTTCCGAAGGCCTCGGCGCCAAACTGAAGCAGATAGCGCGCAACTCGCCGATCAATACGCTCTTCCGCGGGCTGCGCAAAATGGAACGCGAAAAAGATGTCGCCGATTGCGGTCTGCCCTCGGGGCGCATCGCCTTCATCGAGCATCATGAGGCCCATGCCGCCGCCGCCTATTGGGGGTCGCCCTGGCGCGATAAACCCGTGCTGGTTCTGACGTGCGACGGCGCGGGCGATGACCTGTGCGCCACGGTCTCGGTGGCGCGGGGAAGCCGCATCCAGCGCCTCTTCAGAGTCGCCGAAGAGCATTCCCTGGGGATGGTCTATCTGACGGTGACGCAGTTGCTGGGCATGACGCCCAACGAACACGAATATAAAGTCATGGGCCTGGCGCCCTACGCGCGCGAAGCCCACATCGGCGAGTGCTTCGATATCTTCGCCTCGCTCATGCAGTTCGAAGGCGCCGGCGTGCCGCAATGGCGCCGCCAGGAAAACGTCCCGCACGCCTTCGCTCTTTATAATTATCTGCGAGAACGCCTGGAAGGATACCGCTTCGACAACATTGCCGCAGCCCTCCAACGATGGACTGAAACCATGCTGTGCGGCTGGGTGCGGCTGGCGGTCGCATGCCTCGGCGTAAGGCGTGTGGCTCTTTCCGGCGGCGTTTTCATGAACGTCAAAGCGAACAAAGCCATCGCGGAACTCGATGAAGTCGAAGAACTTTTCATCTTCCCCTCGTGCGGCGATGAATCCAACGCCATAGGCGCCGCGCTGGCCGCCTATATGGAGCGCAAAACCGCCGATCTTCCGCTGTCCGAGCCGATCCGGGACGTGTATTGGGGCGAGGAATTCACGGAGGAGGAAATCGCCGGCGCGCTCGAAGCCGAAGGGCAGGGGCTTACCGTCCATCGTCCGCAGCATCCCGCCGAGAGCGTCGCCGGCTTGCTGTATGAAGGCGGGATCGTCGCGCGCTTTGAGGGGCGGGCGGAATTCGGCGCGCGCGCGCTGGGCAATCGCTCGCTGCTGGCCGATCCCTCGCGGCTGGGCGCCGTGCGCCGGCTGAACGACGCGATCAAATGCCGCGATTTCTGGATGCCGTTTGCGCCGACTGTCCTGGCCGAGCGCGCGGATGGCTATCTCCTCAATCCCAAACGCCTGGCCGCGCCGTATATGATTCAGGCCTTCGACACCACCGAGGCTAACCGTAGCGAAATCCACGCCGCCATGCATCCTTACGATCATACCGTCCGCCCGCAAATCCTCGAACGCGATCACAATCCGGACTACTACGATCTCCTCAAAGCCTTCGAACGGCGAACGGGGCGCGGCGCGCTTCTGAACACCTCCTTCAACCTGCACGGCTTCCCGATGGTCTACAGCCCCTCGGACGCCCTCCGCGTCCTGCGCGAATCCGGCCTGAAGTGGCTGCTGATGGGGCCGTTCCTGATCGAAAAGCCATAGCCGTAAAAAGGCGCTTCATGGTTTTTTTAGCTCTTCATTTTTCATTAATGGGAGGGAGTAGATGAACTCCAACATAAACCGAAGTTTCGCAGCGGCGCTTCTCGCATTGACTGTTATTGCTTGTAGCGTTTTTGCAGCGGATAATTCGCCAGCCCCAGCCGCGAGCAGCGCCAGCCTTGAAATCGCTTCCGGGCCATTCAATTCCTCATTCGAATCCTTCAAGCAATATCAATGCCCCGACTGGTTTCGCGACGCCAAGCTTGGTATCTGGGCGGTTTGGGGACCGGAGGCCGTTCCCGAACAAGGCGACTGGTACGCCCAACTCATGTACAAGGAGGGCAGCCCGCAATATAAATATCACGTCGAACACTACGGCCATCCTTCCAAGTTCGGCTACAAAGACATCATCCCTCTTTGGAAGGCCGAAAAATTCGATCCGGACCGCCTGATGCAACTCTACAAAAAAGCCGGCGCGAAATACTTCTGCGTCATCGCCAATCACCACGACAACTTCGACTGTTGGAATTCCAAATTCACCCGATGGAACTCCGTCAACATGGGGCCGCATCGCGACATCGTCGGCGACTGGAAAAAAGCGGCGGACATATACGGACTGCGCTTCGGCGTGACCGAGCATCTCGGCCCCAGCTACAGTTGGTTCAGCGTCGCCAAGAAAGCCGACAAACAAGGTCCGATGGCCGGCGTCCCTTATGACGGAACCGATCCGAAATACGCCGACCTCTATCACGCAGGCAATGAGAACGCGAAAGGCTGGTACGCCGAAAATGCGCCCGTGGCGTGGAAGACGGAGTGGTTCAACCGCATTAAGGACCTGGTGGACAGCTACAAACCCGACCTCCTCTATACTGACGGCGGCATCTGCTTCGAGGAATATGGCCGCAGCCTTGTGGCGCATTTTTATAACCAGAACATCCAGTCGCACGGCGGAAAACTCGATGCGGTTTATACTTGCAAACAGGATTCGCAGGGGCGGTGGGTGCAGGACTTGGAACGCGGCATCATGGGCGAAATCCGCCGCGAACCGTGGCAGACCGACACCTGCGTGGGCGGATGGTATTACAAAAAAGGAATGAAGTATAAATCCACCGGCCTCGTCATCGGCATGTTGATTGACATCGTCAGCAAGAACGGCAATCTGCTGCTGAACTTCCCGCCGCGCCCCGATGGCTCGCTGGACGAAGAGGAGGAAAAAATTCTCGACGGCATGGCCAAGTGGATGGCCGTCAATGGCGAAGCGATTTATGCGACGCGCCCCTTCAAGGTTTACGGCGAAGGCCCGGCCAAAGCCAAAAGTGGCGGTTTCAACGAAAACAAACTCCAATACTCCCCGCAAGACATCCGCTTCACCGTCAAAGGCGACGCGCTCTACGCCTTCTGCCTCGCAATCCCGGAGGGCGACATCACGATCAAGTCCCTTGGCAAATCCGCCGCGCTAACTTCGGGAGATGTGAAATCCGCCGCGTTAGTTTCAGGAGACATCAAGGAAGTGCGCCTGCTCGGATACGACGGCAAGTTGGAATGGTCGCGCGGCGAAGACGGCCTGACGATCAAGCCGCCCGCACAGAAGCCCTGCGAATACGCCCTCGCCTTCAAGATCACCGGTCTGACTGACCTGGCCTGGGACGGCTCCATCCCCCTGAGCGCCGACGGCTCGCTTCAACTCGAACCCGAGAAGGCCGAATTGCACGGCTCGCAACTCAAAGTCGAAACGCGCGGCGGCCATCCCAGTATAGGATTTTGGGACAAGCCTGAAGAATGGGTTTCATGGAACAAAGTGAAGATAACAAAGCCCGGCATTTATGAAATCAGCGCCGAAGTCTCGTCCGCCAAAGGCGAAACAGAAATCACCGTAGAAGTAGCCGGCCAGCAAGTTTCCGCCAAAACCCCTAAGACCGCCAACTGGGACGATTTCAAATCCTTCACCATCGGTAAAATTGAAATCAAACAAGCCGGCGAATACGACATCAAAGTCCGCGCCCGCGCCGCCGCCAACTGGAAACCAATCGGCCTGGCCTGGATCGCCCTGAATCTCTCAAAGTAGTCGTTCTTATTTTGGCGCCCATTATTTTGTCATTGCATGGACAGCAGGCTGCGCCTCGAATTCATTCTTCAGTTGATCCAGCAAAGCTATCAGCTCTTTGTCATCTTTGCAGAACACCGAGACGCCAAGATCATGCTCCCGATGCACGGTCAGCACTTTCGCCTGAACATCCAGATCCCAATAGGACTGGTCCAAGCCATTCAGCTGTTCCGCCCATCTGCCTCTTAGGTCCGCTCGAACCCACTCGGCCAGGCAATCGAACTGCTCTGGATCATCCGAGAGATGGAGTTCGACAAGGCCAGTTGGTGTGCGTTCCAGTTTCATCTCTTGTTGCCTAACGCTGAAGCTTGTTCACTAGCCACAATGGCTAACCATCGGCGAGGTTCGCCTCTGCCTGCTCATTGCCCGTCTCCCCGGCCCATTCCTCCAGTTTCCGCCGCAGTTCCTCCTTGCTCGGCAGGTAGAGCTGATATTCCCTTGCGTGGATGTTGGCGTTGCTGGGCAGAGTAATCTCGACCAGCGCTTCGTTCTTTTTCTTGCACAGGATGATGCCGATGGTGGCGTTTTCGGCTTCGGTCCTGACGTGACGGTCGAAGTAGTTGACATACATCTGCATCTGGCCAAGGTCTTGATGTGTGAGTCTGCCGATCTTGAGATCGAGCAGCACATAACAGCGCAGGAGGCGATTGTAGAAGACGAGGTCAACGAAGAAGTGATCGCTGTCAAAGGTGAAGCGTTTTTGCCGGGCCTCGAACAGGAAGCCTTTGCCCAATTCCAAGAGGAACATCTCGATTTGGTTGATAATGGCCGTTTCGAGATCGGTTTCGGTATAGCGGGCTTGCTCGGAAAGGCCGAGGAACTCAAGCACTGCAGTTTCCTTGAGCAGATCCCTGGGGTTAGCAACGATCTGCCCTTCTCGCGCCAGCTGGCGAATGCCCTCCTTGTCGCGGCTTAAGGCCAGTCGCTCATAGAGGCTGCTGTCGAATTGGCGCTTAA
>JAPLSP010000727.1 GCA_026398575.1 Candidatus Sumerlaeota bacterium
GGGCGAAAGAAGCAAGCCATTGCCTTTCCTCACTATCTCTTCCGCCCTTACAGGGCTTGATAGAAATGGGGATTGGCCGTTCCCAGGGCGTTGCCCTGGGCTGTTTTCTTTTGGCCCTTTCAGGGCATTTGTGGTGAGAAATGCGGGTTAGTGCTCTGAATCATAAATTCAGTGACGTATTTTCGAATATGAGTACTCAGCGGCGATCATCCATTGCCCGCTATATTTGCGAATCGGTATTTGCGTCGAGGGTGGCGATGACTTCGGTGGGCGTCTGACAGGCCAGCAGGCGCTCGCGCGAGGCGTCGCAATGCATGACGTGCGCGATCTTCGACAGAACGGCAAGGTACTCATTGTATCGCTCGCGGGGAGTCAGCATGAAGAAGATGAAGCGGGTCGGAAGCGAATCCTGATCGCTGAATCGCACTCCTTGCGGGCAAATCCCGAGCGCGCCCACCAGGCCTTTGAAATTGGAGATCGTCGCGTGCGGCAAGGCGGTTTCATGACCCGCGTTCGTGGGCATCTGCCGCTCGCGCGCAAACGCCGACGCCAAAACGTCCCCCCGCAGATGCGCGGGCAATTGGTTCTCCTGAATCAAAGCGTCCACCAGCGCGCGCATGGCTTCCCATTTGTCGCGCGGCGCCATGTTCATGCGCACGGTCTGTTCCCAGAAGATCTCGCGCAGCGTCAGTTCCGCTTTTCGCTTGCCGATCACCATCACGACGGGGCGTTCGGACTTGTAGGCGATCTCGGCCGGTATCGAGCCGATCAGGAATTGCTCGATGCGCCAATCCTTCGGGCCGCCCAGGACGATCAGGTCGCCGGGGCGCGTGCGGCGGACGATTTCGCCGACCACGTCGCGATTCGAGCGCAAGGTCAGCGGCATCTTCACGGCCATCATATTCAGCTGCATCTGCGTCAGGCCGCGTATCTGCTGCAGAAAGCGCCGGAATAGCGGGCGGTTCCTTTGCAGGTCTTCATGTCCGCGCACCACGCGCAGGACGCGCGCCGGCTTGTTCCAGGCTTTCGCCAGCTCGTGGGCCACGCGAATCGTCGCCAGGGCGTGGGCGCCGCCGCTGGTCGTGACCAGCAGACGCTCGATGGTTTCATTGGCCCAGTCCTTGACGATGACGGTCTCCAGATTCATCTCCTCGGAGATCAGCGCCAGCGTGCGCATCTTGTTGACGTCCCGATACCAGCCGGTCACCAGGATGTGAAAGGTTTGCGATTGTGCGAGGGCGCGGGCCTTGTCGAGCCAAATATCGGGCGGCGCGTTCAACACCCAAACCACAGCCCCTCGCGCCAGGGCCAGCGCATCGGCATACCGCCGCAGCCGCGCCTCCTGGTCCGGCTCATAGGCGATTAGCAAAATGCGATAAGTCGAGGAGCTGTTCATTGGCGCTCTGCAAAGCAATTAATAAAGCCGTATGTCACTGAAGAATCTCCTTCATTATCTCCCGTGTCGTGGCGCAGCGGCAACGGCATTTTCGAAAGTCTTGCTGTGACTGGCAGACATCGCGAGCCAGCTCCGACCGCCGGCGCTCTACAAGGCGGCGATGGAGAACGTCCAGCAAATTCTTCTGTTCATCGCCCAGCAGCGGATGTCGCGCGGATGGGCGGCACAGGCGTTTTCTTGCCAAAGGAAATCTCTCCTTCATTGAACTTATGGATGAGCATGGAAATGAGAGATTGATAGGGCAACCCTTCCTGCAGTGCCTTCGCTTGGATTTTCCTCAGATCTCTTTCGGCCATTCTGATGTTGATCCTCTTTTGCTTGCTTACGCTGTATTTTGCATATTCCTGGTATTTCTTTTTGATTGATGAATCAAAGTCAGAAAGCCACTGCCCGCTTTCCAGCGATTTTAGAATCTCTTTCTCTTTTTTATCAAGACGCGTCATTTTATTCATGGGTGGAGCCTCCAAGGTATTTCTCCATCGCTTTGCGATCTGGAATGATCGTCTTTAGGAAGATTTTCTCGTCGTCTTCCACAAACGGATATTCATGCATCCTGACTTGGGCATTTTCACGGTTGATGTCATAAGGTCAATTATGCTGACAGGACCTGAAGTATCTTTTCGAGCAGCGCCCGCGCTGTTTTCTTGCCTCGTTCCCCGACCTCGAGCGCCGGGCCGACGCAGGAGGGGCAGCCGGCGGCGCAACGGCAGGAGACCAGCTCGCGCGCGGCCGACAGGATTTTTTTGTCGGTCGCATAGACCTTCTTGCTGATGCCGGCGCCGCCGGGATAGGCGTCGTAAACGTGGATCGCGGGGCGCTGGTCGAAGGGCGACTTCATCATCGGCCAGCAGCGGATGTCGCGCGGGTCGCAGAGAATAAAAACGGGGATGAGGTTATTGAGCAGCGTGGCCAGCGCGCGCAAACCGCCGGGCGCATCGAGGCCGCGCGCGTCACACCATTCCTTCAGGTCTTCGCGAAACGTCAGCCAGTAGGATTCCGTCTGCATTTCGTTGGGCGGCGTGTGGACGTTTCCATAGCCGACGCTTTCGTGCGTGGCGAACCTGATCTTCTTGAATTTCGCGACCAGCGTCGTCACGTTCACGTCGCCGAAGTTTCGCGAGATGAGCGGGAACTCGGCCCATGCGCTCGGGTCTTTGCTGACGCGCTCCAGTTCGTCGAAACGCGTGGTCAGGTCACAGGCGATCACGGTCACGTCGGTTTTTGCGAGGGCGTCGGTGTAGTAGTCCACCTTGACCGGCTCGGCGTATGCGGTGCGGCCATCCCAGTCTAGGCGCCGGATGAAAAAGGTCTGGCTCTGGTGCATGTAGATCGCATCCTCATGAATGAGGAACGGCGCCGAGTCGTAGTCCACCTCTCCGAGCAGGCGGTTCTTTTCCGCGACGTTGAGGATGACAAAGTTCTCGGCGGTCGGCGACCGGAGCGACACGTCTTCGGAAGGATAGCGTTCATCCGAGTAGTGCCACCGCCCGCCGACGTGGCGCAAGATGTTCTCGCCTTCGAGCATCTCCAGAACCGGCGCGGGATCCAGCGTCCCGAATTGCTCGCCATCCGCGAAAGGCAATTCAAACGCCGCGCACTTGACGTGACTGCCCAAGATCGGCAGGCTGTCGGGGTTGATGATGCCGGCTTCGGGCGATGAGCCGAAGAAATATTCGGGATGGTGGATGATATACTGATCCAGCGGCGACGAAGACGCCACGATGACGACGATGGCAGTTTCCGCCTTGCGTCCGGCGCGCCCGCCTTGTTGCCACGTGGAGGCGACCGACCCGGGATAGCCCGCCAAAACCGCCGCCTTCAGCTGACCGATATCTATGCCGAGTTCGAGGGCGTTGGTCGAGACGACGCCGAGAATTTCGCCCGTGCGAAGGCCATGCTCGATCTCGCGCCGTTCGTTCGGCAGATAGCCGCCGCGATAGCCGCGCACGCGGTTGGGGTCCTTCTTTAGCTTTGTCATGGCGCGCTTGAGATAGGTGGTCAGGATTTCAACGCGGACGCGCGAGCGCGCGAATACGATGGTCTGCACCTCGTTGGCGAGGAAACGCGCGGCGATGCGCTCGGCTTCGAGGATGCTCGAGCGGCGGATGCCCAGCTCGGCGTTCACGATTGGCGGATTATAAAACATGATGACGCGCTCGCCCGCCGGCGCGCCGTTATCGTCCACGAGATCGAACGGCTGGCCCACCAAGCCCTCGGCCAGTTCCTTCGGGTTCGCGATCGTGGCCGAGCAACATAGGAAGGTGGGCTTGGATTTATAAAACGCGCAGACCCGCATCAGGCGGCGCACAACGTTGGCGACGTGCGAGCCGAAGACGCCGCGGTAGTTGTGCGTTTCGTCAATCACGACGTATTTCAGATTCTCGAAGAGGCGGATCCAGAGCGTATGATGCGGCAGGATGCCGGTGTGCAGCATGTCGGGATTTGTGACGACGATGTGTCCGGCGGTGCGGATGGCCTTGCGAGCGGTGGCGGGCGTATCGCCGTCGAAGGTATAGACCTTGATCTCGCGCCCGAGCGCCGCGGTGATTTCGTGCAAGCCGGTCAGCTGGTCCTGTGAGAGCGCTTTCGTGGGGAAGAGATAAAGCGCGCGCGATTCCGGGTCTTCGAGGATTTTCTGGATGACGGGCAGGTTGTAGCACAGCGTCTTGCCCGAGGCAGTCGGCGTGACCACGACGACGTTGCGCCCTGCGACGGCCTTTTCGATCGCCTGCGCCTGATGCGTATAGAGCCGCTCGATGCCGCGCCCGGCCAGAACTTTTTTCAAATCCTCGCCGATGCATGGCGGAAACTCCGCATAGCGCGCGTCGCGCGGCGGCAGGAATTCGATATGCGAAAAATTCCTCCCAATGCCCGGCGCGCTTTGCAGGATCGCCAGCGCCTTCTGCACGTCAGTTATTTCCGCACGCGGTTGTTCCGTGATGCCTTTATCTGTTTCTGTCGGATTCATTTTTTTGCGCCGCCATCATACTTTCATCCATTTTCAGCGCGTCAAACCGCTAATATATGTGCAACTGACGGAATGCTGACACGCCTCCGCGATCCATCAATGAACCAACGCTCCATGATTACTTCCATCCCTGCGCGGGCGCAAGGAGTGAATCCGGGCGGAATGTCAATGGCGTTTTTCATCCCGTTAATAAAGCTTGATTTCCATCCGCCGGATAGGGTAAAAATACTGTGCTTGAATTGACCGTGAAAAAATCGCGGCGCGGGAGGCGCTGCTTTTTCATATTCGTTGCCAAGGAACACACTCATGATTAAGGCAGATATCGTCAAGGCGGTAGCGACCGAGCTAAAAATGAACGATCGAGACGCGCTGGGGATCGTGGATCATATCATCGAGGCGCTCAAACTCGTGATCAAAGAGAATGAGAGACTGGAAATCCGGGATTTCGGCGTATTTCAGATTAAGCAGCGCAAAGCGCGCATTGGCCGCAATCCACGCAATAAAAAGGAATATCCCATCTCGCCCCATAAGGTCGTCACTTTCAAACCGGGCAAGAACGTCAAGCTGGGGCTTCTGACTCGCGGCAAAGCGCCGGCGCCTGTCAGCGCGCTAGTGGTCCCATCGCTTGCCGCCGGCGTCTCTGCCGCTCCCCCGGCCTTTATGGCGCCCTAAGCGCTCTGACTCAGAATTACGATCGCGTATTTTTGCCTAAGGGAAAAAAGTATAGCGCTCAGGAATGGCGCCAGCTTTTGGAGTAAGGTGGCTTGCCGCCTTCTTTTTGGCGTTTCAATGGCCTTGGCGCAAAAAAGAAGGCGGCAAGCCACCTTACTCCAAGAGCTGGCGCCGCTCCCATCCGCATGAATCTTTTTCCCCGGCATGAATATTCGCGATGATTTATTGTTATCGTATTTGCGAATATGAGTACTTAGCCCGTCACGGAAAATAAATCGGGTTCTTGTTTGCCCTGCGGAGGGTCGCTGGGCGGTTCGCGCTTGGCCTTGCGCTCGCGGCTGCCAGCGGGCAAGTCCTTGACCAGCTTCAGTAGAGACCAGTAGCCCCTGCCCAGTTCCGCTCCCAGCGCATCGAGCGTCTTGCGCTTGGTTTTATGAACCATTAGCAGTTCCAGATAGCGCCGCCGGGCCTGCTCCTTTTCCTCGGCGGTCCATGGCTGGTTTTGGTTCTCCGGCGTTTCCGTCATGGGAACGCGCAATTCCTTCAGCAAACAGCCCGGCTCGATAGCCGCCATCTGCTTCATTTGATGCTCGAAAGCCGTGCGGCTTTTCTCGAACCCGATCGCGCGGCGATTGAGGCCGATGGCGATCTTGGCCGTCGAGAAGCTCCCTAAAAAGAGATCGCACACCAGATCGCCTTCGTTGCTGCTGTATTGGATGATCTTGGTCAGCAGCTCGGTCGGCAGCTGGTTCTTGTTTTTGATTTTTCCGGGCTGGTATTCGCGGTTGATGATCCAAACGTCTTCGCGGTCCTTGTAGTTGAGCGAGCCCTGGCCCTCCTCGGGCTTTTCGCAGGCGCCGAAGCGCGCCCAGGTGTTGAACGTCACGCCCCTGCCGGGTTTGGAGTAGTAAAGAATATGGTAGTGCGAGGAGATGTATTTGGTGCGATTGAAGACGCCAAAGTTGTATTTCCAGATGAGGTGGTTGATTTCTTCCAATCCGGCGCTGCGCAAGGCGTTCAGGATATGGATCAGGTGCGTGTAGCCCGAGACGACGTAGATCGAGCCTCCGGGCCGGAGGATGCGCGCGGCCTCCGCGATCCACAGGCGGCTGAATTCCTCGTATTCCCCGGCCGGCACTTCGATGTAGCCGTCAAGGACGTATTCCTCTTTCCGGTTATAGTGGCGATGCAATTGATCGCCCTGGATTCCATAAGGCGGGTCCGTGACGATCAGGTCCACGGAATTGTCCTCGATATGCTTGCGGCATCCCTCGATGCAATCCTCATTATAGAACGCATTTGACTTGGAAATAGTTTTCACGAAAGCGGTAGATAACTCCCCCTGAAAGATGGCCCTGAAGAGCACAAGGTCCGCAAAAACATTGGCGGCGCGCGGAGTATGAATCGCAGAGATTGCATCCGGCAAGCGGCAATTTGGGGAGGGCCAATCATGCGGTCCGGCATCCCGCATCTACTCAGAAAAAACCCTTGCCTTCTGCGCAAACGCTATGCGTTCATTTCAAAAGATATGTCAGACGCTATCTATTCAAGACGAAATTTGCAAATTCTTTTTTTTGGCATTTTTGAGGAAAAAGAATCTCTGAGGCAATGAACCGTCGCGCATCGAAAGCGCAGGGAAAGCCGAACGGGCGCGGTTCAGCGGTCTTTCGCCCACGCTGACTTTCAAAGGTATGATGACATGGGCCACGAATTGAATGACTCCGAATCGGAGAAAGAAGAATCGTACGTTCCTCCGAAGCTCGACAAGAGCGACAGCGCGGATCCGCTGGAAACAGGCATCGAGCAACAGCAGCTCATTACCCGCTACGCGCGGTGTATTCTCAACTTTGGCATTGTGCAAGCGGAAGAAGGCTGGCGCGAGCAGGCATTGGATCTGGATCATATACCTTTCGATTGGAGAAAAGTCGGCGTCTTGAATCCGGAAGCGGCGCAGGAAGTCCTCCCGCTCGATCTGCCGCCCGGTCTGAGCTATCAGACCGTCTGGTCCCGGCGCCGCGAGGCGGAAGATCAACGGCGCGCCAACCTCAACGCCGGTCGCGCGTTTCTCCACGGCGAACCCACTTATCGCAACGAGTACCATTGCAGGGACAAGTATGGGCGCGAGCATTGGCTGCAGCAAGTCGTCACCGTCCATCCGCTGAACGAAAACCGCTGGCAGATTTTCGGCATCGCCACGGACGTTACCGAGCTGAAACAAGCCGAGGCTGCGGCTCGCGCAAGCCATGAGCAGATGCGGCTCATCACCCGCCATGCGCGATGTATCCTGAACTTCGGCGTGGTTGAGGGGCGCGAGGGATGGCGCGAATGCGCGCTCGATCTGAATCAGCCGGCCTTTGATTGGCTGAATGTCGAGGTTCAGAATCCGGAAGCCGCGCAGGAAGTTCTCCCGCTGGATCTGGGTCCGGACCTCAGCTACCAACATGCCTGGTACAACAGCTGGAATGCCGAGAGCCGGCTGCGCGCGGATATTACGGCGCGCCGGGCGCTTCTTTATAGCGAGCCTATCTATCGCAACGAGATCTGCTGCACGGACAAGTTCGGCCGCCAGCATTGGCTCCAGGAGATGGTCGCCGTCCGGCCTTTGGACGAAAGCCATTGGCAGATTTTCGGCATTGCCATGGATATCTCCGAGATGAAACAAGCTGAAGAGGCCTTGCGCGCCAGCGAAGAACACATGCAGCTGATCACCCGTCATACGCGGTGCATCCTGAACTTCGGCGTGGTGGAAGCGAGCGAGGGATGGCGGGAACATGCGCTCGATCCAGAGAATACGGTTTTTGACTGGCGTAATGTAGAGATTATAAATCCGGAGGCCGCTCAGGAAGTGCTTCCGCTCGATTTGCCGCCGGGAAAAACCTACCGGCAGGCATGGCTGAACGACCGGAGTATCGAAGATTTGCACCACGCCAACATCAACGCCGGCCGCGCTTTTCTTCATGGCCATCCGATGTATCGCAATGAATTCCGCTGCGCCGATAAGCATGGCCATCTGCATTGGCTGCAGCAAACCGTTACGGTCCGGCCCTTGGATGATAACCACTGGCAGGTCTTCGGCATCGCCATGGACATCTCGGAGATGAAGCAGGCCGAAGAAGCCGCTCGGCGGGCCAAGGAGGAATGGGAGCGCACCTTCGACGCGACGCCGGACATGATCTGCCTTCTCGATGAGAATCATAGCATCCGGCGCATCAACCGGACCATGGCCAAGCGCCTGGGCCTGACGCCGCAGGAGGCCATCGGAAAAAAATGCTATGAGCTCCTCCATGGAACCTTGGAGCCCCCGGAACTCTGCCCGCATGAATGCCTGCTGCGCGACCAGCGCGAGCATAGCGCCGAATATTTTGAAAAAAAACTGGACGCCTGGCTTCACGTCCGGACGTCGCCGCTCTGGGACGACGAAGGCCGCCTTTTCGGCGCGGTGCATATCGCCTGGAACATCACCGACCGCAAGCGCCATGAGCGGCTCATGGCCGCCCGGCTCCGGATGAGCGAATATTCCATCAGCCATTCGGTCAAAGAACTGCTTCAGATGGCGCTGGACGAAGCCGAAGGCTTGACGGGAAGCCTCATCGGGCTGTGTCATTTCCTCGATGAGGATCAAAATACGCTCTCTTCGCAGGCTTGGTCCACCCGGACGCGTGAAAAGATGTGCGCGGCGCCCAGCGCCTCCGCGCATTATCCCGTCAGCCGGGCGGGCGTGTGGGTGGACTGCGTCCGCGAACGCCGGCCCGTAATCCACAATGACTACCCCAATCTGCCTCATAAAACAGGCTTGCCCGAGGGGCACCCGCCGGTCGTGAGGGAACTGGTGGTTCCCGTTTTCCGGGGCGAAAAAATCGTCGCCGTCTTCGGCGTCGGCAACAAGGCGGCCCCTTATGATGAGCGCGACGTCTCGGATATTTCGGAATTGGCCGGGATGCTTTGGGACTTGGTCGTGCGCAAGCAGGCCGAAGAGCGGCAGCGCGACATGGAGCGGCGCATGCAGGAAACGCAAAAACTCGAAAGCCTCGGCGTGCTGGCCGGCGGCATCGCCCATGATTTCAACAACCTGCTCACCGCCATTCTGGGCCATGCCGATCTGGCGCTTCAGTATCTGTCGCCCATGTCGCTCGCCCGCGACAGCCTTCAGGAAATCGAGAAAGCCTCGTTCCGCGCCGCCGAGCTGTGCCGGCAGATGCTGGCCTATTCGGGCAAAGGCAGGTTCGTCATCGAAGCCATTTCCCTGATGGATATGGTGGAGGAGATGGTCCATTTATTGAAGAGTTCAATCTCCAAGAAGGCGATTCTGAACCTGAACATGGAAAAGAATCTGCCGCCGATTCTGGGCGACGCCACACAGATTCGCCAGGTGGTCATGAATCTGGTCATCAACGCCTCGGAGGCGATCTCGGATCAAAGCGGCGTCATCACGATTTCCACGGGCGTCATGCAATGCGAGCGGGGCTATCTGGCTGAAACCTATCTGGATGAGAACCTTCCCGAAGGGCTTTATGTGTACGTCGAGGTGTCCGACACCGGATGCGGCATGGACCGGGAGACGATGGGACGCATCTTCGAGCCCTTTTTCACGACCAAATTTACAGGCCGTGGATTGGGCATGTCCGCCGTTCTGGGCATTGTGCGCGGACACAAGGGCGCGCTCAAGATTTACAGCGAACCGGGCAAAGGCACGACTTTTAAGGTTCTGTTTCCAGCATCGAAGGAAGAGGCGTCAGTGGCCGGACAAAAAGACGCCAATGGCCTGGAAGGATGGAAGGGCGAAGGCGGCATCCTGCTGGTGGACGACGAGGAGATCGTCCGCAATATCGCCAAACGGATGCTGGAAAGCATGGGCTTCAAAGTATTGATCGCGGAGGATGGCCGCGAAGCGGTGAATCTGTATCAAGATCGCGCCGCCGAGATAAACTTGGTGCTGCTCGATCTGACGATGCCGGTCATGAACGGCGAAGAGGCGTTCCGCGAGCTGCGGCGTCTGGACCCCCATGTACGCGTCATCATGTCCAGCGGCTATACGGAATCCGAAATCGCCTCCCGCTTCGCCGGCAAAGGCTTGGCCGGGTTCATCCAGAAGCCTTACAGGCTTGCATGGCTGCGGGAACGTTTGCAGGCGATTCTTCAAGCCGCCGGGAAGGAAAAGGTGGATGGATAAAGCGCCTTTGATTTTGTTGACGAATGACGACGGGGTCAAGGCGCCAGGGCTTGCGGCTTTGGATCGGGCCATGAAGCGCGTAGGGCAAACGTGGATTTGCGCGCCGGAACGCGAACAGAGCGCCCAATCGCACGCCATTACCGTCTCGAATCGCGACCTGCGATTGACCCGGACGAATCGCGAAGGCCATTCGGATGTTTATGCCGTGGGCGGGACGCCTGCCGATTGCGTCAAGCTGGCATTGACGCATTTGCTGGAGGGACGCGTTCCGGACCTGGTGATTTCCGGCATCAATCGCGGCCGCAACACCGGCGTGAATATCCTTTACTCGGGCACGGTGGCCGCGGCGGCTGAAGGGCGGATTTCCGGAATTCCAGCCATGGCCGTCTCGCTGGCGTGCGAAATTGGCGACTTGCGCGCCAGCTATGAAACGGCCGCGCTTTATGCCGAACGCCTGGCGCGCATCATCCTGAAAGAAGGACTGCCCGAAGGCGTTGTGCTCAATGTCAATGTGCCGAATCTGCCGCTCGAGCACATCCGCGGCGCCGTCGTGACGCGCATGAGCCATACCATGTACATAGACAAATTCGCTCCCGTGCATGGCCGGGACGGCTCGGGATGGGTGCGCAATATTGGCGAGGAATTGGTCCTGGACTGCTCGCATGCCGACAACGACGACACGGCAATTGAAGAGGGCAAAGTCTCCATCACTCCGCTTCAATTCGATCTGACCTGTCACACCATGCGCGAAACAATCAAGGCGTGGGCGGAAGCAATTAATGTAAAATGAGAAATGTAAAATGAGAAATGTAAAATGAAAGACGAATTTGAGTCGGATGACAAAAGCCTGCAAGTGAGATTATTAATGCCATCAGCGAAAGCAGCTAAAGCAAAGGCGCTTTCATTTTTAATTTCTCATTTCTCATTTTACATTGATGAATGAAGCGATTCGCATTCTCTCACCAAAAATCATTCATCCCCTTAGCGAAAGCAGCTAACGCGAAGTGGCTTTCATTTTCAATTTCTCATTTCTCATTTTACATTAATGAATGAATCAGCTCGCTTCTTCTCCCAAGCAAAGACCTTATGCAAGTTTTTGGCCTGTCGAGCTCATCGAGAGCGCGGCGTGCAGGACGCCTTTTTGCCGCTGGAGGTGATCGGTCAGATGTCGGATTTCAGCGGCGTGTCCCCGCACCATGATCATCTCGGCGCATAGATGCTCATCCAGATGAATATGCGTGGCCGCCATTACGTTGGCGTGATGGTGATGCTGGATGTCCGTCAGCTTTTCGCTCAGCAACCGCTGATGATGATCGTAGATGAGCGTGATGGTCCCCAGCGCCTCCTGGTTCTTCTCCCATTCCTCCTCGACCAACCGCCCGCGAATCAGATCGCGGATGAACTCCGAGCGGTTTTCGTAGTGGCTCGTGGCGATCATCTTCTCCAATCGCTCGGCCAGCGATTTCTCAATCGAAAAACTGAAGCGGGCGAGTTCCATTATATCACCTGACGTGACAAAATTTATTTCATCTTTCAGCCAAAGTCTGGCGGGCTCGCGCAGCGGAGGCAAGGCAAAAGCATCGGCTATTATTTGCGAAGCGCGTCAAGGGCGCATTCCGGCTAATAGCTAGCCCGCAATTCTCACCAACGTTTGCCAATTTGAGCAATAACCCTGGCGCCAACAGCATGCTATTACGCCCTGAAAGGGCCAAAAGAAAAGAGCCCAGGGCAACGCCCTGGGAACAGCCCAATAATTTATGCAAAGCCCTGAAGGGGCGAAAGAAAACTTTCCCGCATTGTGATGATGGTTCTTCCGCCCCTACAGGGTGGTAAGAATAAGCTCTGGCGGTTCCCAGGGCGTTGCCCTGGGCTGTTTTCTTTTGGCCCTTTCAGGGCGCGCTGCAATGGCTTTGGTGAAAAATGTGGACCAGGCGCCATGATGGCTGCAAATACAGTTTGGATTTTGCTTGAATCGCGCTCGCTCCCGGGCGGAGCATCGCGAACAATCATATCTTCAGAGCCTTGCCGCAAGGAGCGATCCATCATGGTTGATCTCGCTGCTCCCGGATACTGTGCATGGAGGACCTCTCGCTCAAACGTCGCGCTACTCTGCTTCATGATGGCGGCGTACATGCTGATTCTGATGCTATTCACGACGTACACCAACAATCTGGATGAGATTAAACCGACGTTGCAATTCATGTTGCTGCCGCTCGGATGGCTGGCTTTCTTTTTCATGCTCTGGCGGGGTGAGGCGGCGCCGATCCCGAAGAGCGTATGGGCGCCATTGGCTGGATTCGGCGTTGTATCGCTGCTCTCGACGCTCATGGCCTTCCAGCCCTGGCGCGCATGGTTCGTCAACGGCTGGTACTACACCATCGTCATTCCCTTGTTCATCCTTCCCGCCTGCATTAAGAGCGAAAGTATTTTGCGGCGAATACTGATCGCCTATGTCGCCGTCGGACTGGCGATCATCTTGTTCGGCTTCTTCCATTACTGCGGAGGCGTACGCTTTCTGATGAACGGTTTTTGGCCGATTCCGCCTTTGGGCCGCAGCCGCCTCTATGACTTATCTTTTACCCTTGCCAGCAGTCATGAAATGTTTTCCACCATCCTCAGCGCACCTTTTTATGGAGGATATCTGGCGCTTCTTGTTCCCATGGCGCTCAGTCTTGCTCTGGCGCCGTCACGCAGAGGATGGGAAGCGACTCTGGGTCTTGTCACGGCGCTGCTGGCCTGCATTGCCATCTATCTAACGAACTCGCTCTCCGCCAGAGGCGCGGCGATTCTGGCCGTTCTGTTTTATTGCGCGATGATCCTCGTGATCAAAGGCGCTTTGCCGCGCAAATTTGCCGCCATGTTGATCTGTGGCATCGGCGTTCTGGCAGTGCTTTTTCTTGTAATTCTCTACATAAAGCCAACGCCCTGGCAATCCTATGTCAACCATCATGCCATACTTTCGCAGTGCGCGCTCGACATCTTCCGCGCCAAGCCCAGCGCCATACCCGGATACACGCCTCATGCCTTGACGCAACTGATCGGCGCGGGTCCCGGCGGCTATCATGTATTGTCGCCGTTTTATATCAAGGACAACTATTTCGAAAACTGCCTTGCCAATGTCAATATTTTCTCATTCAACATGTATCTCGATATCCTTTGCGAGCAAGGTCTGCTTGGCCTTCTATGCTATGTCGCATTCCTCGCGGCGATCGTCCGGCTGGGCATGCGCCAGATATTCCGGCCTGGCTCGGCATTCCTGCGCATGCAACAAGCAGGGCTCATGGCGGCGGTCCTGGGGCGCATCTTCAAGGACGCTGTCAGCGGCGCCGATTCCCGGTGGACAGCCAGCGGTCTCAACAATTGGATGATTTTTGGATTGGCGGTTTCATGCGCCATGCTGGGGATGCGGGAGGAGGAATTGGCGGGCCAGTCAAGCGCCACAGCCGCCGGCGCCGCGCCCGAACCACCGCAGCCGCTTTCGGAATCGGAGATGCCGAATGTTTCGCAACCTGAGCCACTGGAGAAAGCCCCGTCAGACGCGTCAGACCCGTCCGACCCGTCCGACAAGTCCGAGCCATCTGACAAGCCTAATCCATCCGGGAATCTCGCCGGCTTTGCAAGTATGAGCGCCACCGCAATGATCGCAATTTATCTGTGCATATTCGGCGTCCGTTATTTTGCCAGCGCTTACTATAATAACGAAGGCATTATCTCTATCCAGTATGCGGCGGGAGGGACAAGCCTGGCGTCAAGCAGTAAGTCGTATGAGCAGGCGGTCCGGTATTTCGATAAGTCTCTGCAATGCTGGCCGGGCTTTATCACCGGCTACTACAAACAGGCCCATGCCTATAGCATGTTGGGGCGATATGAGGATGCGGTGAAGACCTATGACCGGCTCTCGCAGCGCGCGCCCGGCTATTCTGAAACCTGGTTTAATTATGGGATCGTGTATGGTGTGATAGCGCGCAAGGCGCAGAAACCCGATGAAATATCCAAATACCTTCGCCTCTCATTGGAGAACTTCGAGAAGGCGCTGGCATTTGGGAAGAAACTCAACGTTGCACAATCGGTCGTGCAAGCCTATCAATTTGCAGCCCAGCGACAGCCTGGCATCACGGACGCGGAACGAAAGCAATGGATGAAGCGCAGTTATGAAATATTGTACCAAACCTGCATGAGACCTTATCCTTTGGAGGAAGACAGCGAGCCGCACAAAGCATTGCGAAAGGAAAGCAGCCGCTATTTATGGTCGGCGGCGACTCAGGCCGACCGGGACAAGGATGACAAACTGGCCGCGCAATATGCCGCATGGACGGTGGAAGTGTGTTCGAAAATTATCATAGAAGATGGCAACTCCGATCCAGCCATCGTCCATCTAAAAGAAGAAGCCTCCGCCGAGCGCCGGTCGAAACCGGCGCCCCAATGAAAGCCCTTCATTTCGAGCGGCATATTTATAGCAATCCTTGCCGTCGGGCTTCATACCAAACGAATGGGGATTTCATTTTCAAATATTCCGGCGACCATATTGGATTGCCACTACTATCGAGAGCACAGCAATTGCCAAAATGCTCCGCCCGCATATTATTGTTTTCAGGGTCATCCAATTTAAGGCGGCGAATCGTGTCTTCCGCCTTCTTCTTTAGCGCAGCCGGCAATACAGGATTGGGAGATATGTTGCCGCAAGCCAGATTCAGTACAAATGTCTCCGGCGCGATTCTAAAGGGATCCAGGATATCATCAAATCTGTTTTTCCTGCGATTTGCTCCGAGACAGCTAAGCCGATAATTCGACCACTCATAAGCTAGCCCTGCGCTTTTTGACTGGGCGATAAAATGATCCACGGAATGTGCGCCTAGCGCCCATTCAAAGTAGATACATAAATAGGCGCAAACACCGCCGTAAGCTTTCCATAGAGCTTTCTCGCATTTCCGCCAATGCTTTGGCGCCTGAGGAGGCAGAGGTTGATTTCGTGAAATCTTATGCTCGCGCAGCCATCGTATTCCGGGCTTCCGGACTTTCCCGTCGAAATCAAACATATCCGGCGGATCTTGGCGGGCGACAGGGATCATGACAACCACCCTTTCTTTTCGCATATCGCGCGCCAACGGAATAAGAACGAATCCTTAGGACTCAGCGATTTTAGCAAGCGCTGATACATGGCTTGGATTTCCTTGGATGTGGCTCCTGATTTATTGATGAGATTCGATGCTTCATTCAACAGCCCTGCAAATTCAGGGGCGCGGGAACTCGTCAAGTCGAACGCTTCGCTCGTTAGCCAATTTGATACATCGCCGTGTTTTTCAAAATCGCGATGGGTCAGCACGACATCATAAGATTCCCCGGCGCGCTCCAAATCCAGATCGAACCACGCGTCTTTCTTGGGATCAAACCACGGCTCCGCCGAAGCAAGCACCAAGGGCGAGTGCGTCGCAGTGATCACTTGGACATTTGCCTCATCCGCAAGTGATTTCATGACATTGAGCAAAGAGTAAATGATTCGGAACTGCCACTTGGGATGCAAATGAGCTTCAATTTCATCAATCAACAAGACTACCTGGGATGAAGTTTTTTGCCCGAGCAATTCACTGGCTTTTTTATGCTCTTCCCAAGTCCAGACCAGCAGATATGCCAGCGCGATGATCCGGCGAATTCCTGCAGAGGCATGCAGCACTGGAACCGATTGCCCATAAGGCATCTTGAGCGTGGGAATCTCTCTGGGATCATCCAGGCTGATTTTGGCTAATTCTCCAGGCTCGATTTTTTCTTCTTCACCCGGAGAAAGCGCGGTCAGAACAGAGCAAAGGCGGTGGAAGGGCGCGCCGTTCCTATTTTGCCAAGACGCCCAGTCCATCACAAGCCCGTTGCATAGCAAACCCCTTTCATCGTCCTTCAAGCCGTCCCAGATTTCCCTCGGAGTGAACACATACGCAGGCGGACGATCCTGCACGTCTATGTTTCCTTTTTTCTTCCAATAGTTCCGGGCGGGATCCCATGCGGCGAAACTGCCATCCGCTTGGGCATACAAAACAAGGCCAGGATTTGCAGGACGTCCGGCTTTGCCAGTCCACGCCTGAGCGGACCTGTCAAATTCGCTCATATAAGATATCGGCTTTAATTTGGATTTTGCGGTAAATGCGAACTTGATGCTGGCCTTCCCCGGAGCATTTGGTCTCGCCATTAATCCAGCGGGGAGTTTATTGTTAATTTCGGCTGGCCATTTCCGTGTCAGCGCCCACCAGACAATATCCAGCAAGAAGCTCTTGCCTAACGCATTATCCCCGGTAAAAAGATTGAGTCGCTCGCCAAATTCGTCAATTTCCAATCCAGGCTTCGGGCCGACGTTACTTAGCTTAAGGCTTTTAATCATGGATATTCTCCTTTAAGCATATCGCTGGAATGCAAAACAACGCAGCGCGAACGATATTACACAAATTCAATCAACGACGGGCGATATTCCTCCGGCGCCTCGTAGCCGAGCAGGTTCAGAATCGTCGCGGCAACGTTGGCAAGGCCGGGCTTTTCGACTTTGGACATCCGGTATTCGCCCGCGTAGCCCGAATCCACGATGCAGAAGGGAACCGGGTTGAGCGTGTGCGCGGTCTTGACCTCGCGCTTGCCTTTCTTCTCCGTCCACATCTCGTCGCTGTTGCCGTGGTCGGCGGTCAGCAGCGTGACGCCGCCGAGTTCGTTCACCACGTTGATGAGCCGCGCGGAGCATTGGTCCACAGTCTCGACCGCGATGACGGTGGCGTCAAAATTGCCCGTGTGCCCCACCATATCGCCGTTGGCAAAATTGAGGCGACCGTATTTGTAACCGCCGGTGCGCAGCGCGCGCTCGGTCCAGTCCGCGATTTCGAGCGCCTTCATCTTGGGCGCCTGGTCGAACTGTATCTTGTCCGATAGGATTTCATGATAGGTTTCGAACGACGCGTCAATATAGCCGGAGCGGTTGCCGTTCCAGAAATAGGTGACATGGCCGTATTTCTGGGTTTCGCTGACGGCAAACATTCGGATTTTTTCGGTGGCCAGGTATGCGCAGACCGTGCGTTCAATCAGTGGCGGCGTGACGAGGAAATTCTCCGGCAGCATCAGGTCGCCGTCGTATTGCATCATGCCGGCGTAGAAGACCTTCGGAACGCGGACGCGGTCGAATTTGTTGAATTCCGGCCCACCCTCGAAAGCCATTGTGATTTCAATCGCGCGATCGCCGCGGAAATTGAAGAACACGACGGCGTCGCCATCCTCGATGGTTCCGATGGGCTTGCCGTCCTTGACCACGACGAAGGATTCCATGTATTGGTCCGTCATCTTGGGGTCTTCGTTGTACACCGTCTGGACGGCCTCGGTGGCCGAAGCAAACGGGCGCCCCTGCCCCAGGACGTGCGCCTTCCATCCGCGCTCCACGATGGTCCAGTCGGCCTGATAGCGGTCCATCGTCGTGATCATGCGTCCGCCGCCCGAAGCGATGCGGAAGTCGGCGCCGGGATGCGAGGCGTTGATCTCGGCCAAAACTTTTTCGGAGGCTTCGATATAGGTGAGAGCGGATTTGGCGGGCACGTCGCGGCCATCGTGCAGGATATGCAGCCGGCAGCGCTTGACGCCATCCTTCGCCGCCTGCCGCAGCATCGCATAGAGCTGGGTGGTGTGCGAGTGAACATTGCCATCCGAATGCAGGCCGATAAAATGAAGCGTAGGTGGCAATGGCTCGTGGTTCGTGGCTCGTGGTTCGTGGCTCGGAACTCGGAACTCGGAACTCGGAACTCGGAACTGCGCACGCGCCGTCTCAATTGCCTTGCGCCAGATTTCGCCCCGGAACATCGCGCCGGTTTCGATGGCTTTGTTGACAAGCTTGGCGCCCTGATCGAAAACGCGTCCCGCGCCGAGAGCGTTGTGGCCGATCTCGGAATTGCCCATATCGTCATCCGAGGGTAACCCGACTGCCATGCCGTGCGCCTGCAACTGTGTATAGAGCGGCGCCGCGAACAGGCGTTTGATCGTCGGCGCGTTGGCCATATAAACGGCGTTCGAGGCGTCGTTTTTTCCAATGCCGACGCCATCCATGATTATGAGCAGAAGAGGCCCTTTGCGCCCCTGGAATTTGACGAGTTTTTTGAGCGAAAGCGACATAACAATCTATCTCCTTGGAATGAAAACATTGCGTGCATGGAGTTTCGCGGAACGCAGCATGGGGAATCAAGGGCGAGATTGCGTTTGGAGTTCCAACGTTTGTAGTTCCAACTTTAGTTGGCGCTCGTAGTTCCAACTTTAGTTGGCGCCGCGCCTTATTTTCCCTCTCGGCCCGATTTGCGATTGACCCCGCATACGCGCGCAACGCTAAAATCCTGCTCTTGCCTTCAGGCAATGCGTCTGCGCGTATTCCCGCGCCACCGCATCAAACTTGCCTGATCCGCGAGCGCGCGGCCGCTTTATGGAATTACGTGTCGCAGAGATTTCGCCAGTTTTCATTCAAAGTCAAAACCCCATGCCTACGTACGAATATAAATGCAAATGCGGTGAGGAATTTGAGATATTTCAGAACATCACCTCCGAACCGGTGGTCAAGTGCCCGGCGTGCGGCAAGAAGACGAAACGCCTGATGAGCGCCGGCGCGGGATTGATCTTCAAGGGTTCGGGCTTTTACATCACGGATTATAAGAACAAAGGCGCCGCCTACGCCAAACAAAGCAAGGAAGAAAGCGCAGCAGCGGCGGGTAAAGAGAGCGCCGCCGAAAAATCCGGGACCACCGCCAAGAGCGAAAGCGCCACCAAAAGCGAAGGCGCCGGCAAAACGGAAAGTTCCTCCACAACCACGGAATCCAAAACCTCTACTTCCGAATCGAAATCCGCCGCTTCATCCTCCTCCGGCGGCGAGAAATCCAGCAAAGACAAATCCAGCACTGCAAAGAAGGAATAGTATGATTCCCGGCGTTTCTCTGCGATATCTTATCGGCTCTTTGGCAGTGGCGCTCTTTTGCATTTCCTGTTTTCCGTCGAGTTCCCCATCAAGCAGGAATCGCATCGGCCAGAACCAGCACTATGGGGAAATCGTCATGGATCCCTATGAGTTTGTCTTGGGATCTCCTGAGAATTGGAAACGTCATCACGATTTTTACACATACGACCTGACACGATTTTTCTTGGATTTGAATGAAGATGGACAACATGAATTATTTATCAGTTCGCCTTATGAATCTGGAACGGGTGGCCAGAATTATCATATTTTTACGAAGTTGAGTGACGGAGTTTATCGCGAAATTGGGAACGCTCGTTTAGGCGCCATCTCGTTCGGGGATGGAAGAAACTCGGGATTCAGGGACTTTTGGACGTGGAATAGAACGGGAGGCACAGAGGATAAAGTATTTGGCCCCACAATACTTCACAAGTGGGATGGAGATGAGTATCAAGAAATCGTAGAGGGTGAGAGCTATGTTAGGGAACTTGATGATCTCTCCAAGGGGCTGGCTTCAAGGGGCAAATCGCGAAAGATCGAGATCCATAGAGAAGTGTGCGTTGATTACTCCAAGCCCGATTGGATTCCCAGAGAGCGCTTTCAGATGAATAGATGAAACGCAGAGATCAGAACAATCGCTGGAATGATTTAGGGAACAATAGGCTTGTCTTGATGAGGAGACATGCCGGATGCAGAGGGCTTGCTCAATAATTTGACGAGATATCCGCCAAAAGTTCCCGCTGGGATAGTCAGCGCGAATCCGGCAATCCGGCTCCACAAGGGCGCGTCTTGAGGGAGAAAAATGACAGCCGGCACACTCAGGAGCAGTCCGATCGCGCCCACAATGCATCCGTGCAAAACCGGCGCTCGCCCGGCGATCCATGCGGCCAGCCCGCCTCCCAAGAGGGTCCACACAAGCCCCAGGCATAAGGATATGACTTGCAGGGGTCCGGTTTTTTGGACAGCTTCAACCGCCGGCGAAGCTTCGGCGAGCGGCGCGCCTTGCGGGACCGATGAAAACACCAGAATAATTCCAATCACGATGCCAAGAAGCAGCGCTGAACCAAACGTGCCGGCGATATCAACGACCACTCCGATTGCGATGGCTTTGACGCTTATTTTTTTAGGGGCATCCATACCTTGCCTCCATCGTGGAATCCCAGACTACGGACGTAATGTTAGGACGCAAAACCTGGCGTTCACAAGAAGAAAAGCAGCCTTTGATTAGTTCCGCTTGTTTCCGAAGCGCCAATCGGAGTATCTCTACATTCAATGACGGTTGAGTTCGGAGGCGGAGCTGTTCTCGGCGCAGTTCTGATGGGCAAGTGAATTCTTGATATTGTTCCGGATTGCTCCCGCGTCGCCGCTGAGATTGGGAATGCTGCTGCTCATAAGGTGCCAGAAGACGCTGTAGGTTATCGCGCAGAAATCAAGGTGAGCTTCCATGCGCAGGTTCTTCACTCGACGCAGGATCATTGCGATCATTGCCGCGCTCATCATTTGCGCTGCGATGGCTATATTCACTTATTATCATGACAGAGAATATATTCGGGCGATGATCTGCGCGCAAAACTTGGCGAAGATTGAAGGCGCAAAGGAACAGCTTGGCTTGGAAGGCAGCGTATCTCCTGATTGCCGGCCTACATGGTACGTTCTAGTTCACACTTTTCTATATCGAAAGCCCGTCTGTCCTTCGGGCGGGAAATATGAAATCAATGATCTTAATACGCTTCCCACTTGCAGTCATCCCGGACATTTGCTCGAAGCCCCTTCCGGGGAAACGCCGTCCCCTATTTTGCCAATACTTGTTTATGATTTAGCCTTACCAAAAGACAGAGTATCTTCGAATTATTTGAATGTGCGCGAATATCGCAAGCAGCTGGCAGGAATTGCCTTGGCAAAGACACCCTCGCGCATTTTCTTCAATCAAAGCACTAGCTACTACTTCCTTAGAACTGAAAAACGAATTTATCAATTATGGCGCAACGACTATAATGGGCAGGGCGCAAGGATGATACTTGAGTTCAGAGACGGCACTGAGCCTTCTATCGAAGCTGCTGTCCACGGATTACTGTATATCAGCGCGGACAACGGGAACAAAGGCAGAGATATTTGGACAAGCGATGGCACGGCGTCGGGATCAAACAAGGTTGCATCTTTCCCAAATGTCAATATCTATCGAATTTTCTGCACAAATAATGTGCTTTTCACTGTTACATATGAAAAAGACGCCAGATTCCAGATATTTAAAAGTGACGGTGCATATAAAGGAACTATTCTGCTAGAGAAATTAACTCAATCGGGTGGATCAAAATCCTGGTGCCGAGATGCGGATAAAAAAATCAACGACTACATGCTAGGCGCCAAAGATATTGTGAGTGAAAATTTGTTTGACATCAAAGAGATTGATAGGTGGCAGTGGGTAAATTATGGTGAATCTTCTCTCCTTTGCATAGGCCAACGGTCATTGATATGCAAATATTGCATTGATATCAATGGCGTCATCTATTTTATGCAAGAATGTATGCCAGATCGGTATTATGATAAGAACTATGTCAAAGATGGCTTTTTTGAGCTTTGGAAAAGCGACCGGACGGAGACGGGGACGGTGAAGATCAGGGAATTCCCGCATTTGATTGACAGCCCTTATTCACAATCAGTGGCGAATGTCAATGGGACGCTCTATTTTGTGGGGACGGATCGCAAGCATGGACGCGAACTCTGGAAGAGCGATGGGACCTCGTCAGGAACGGTGATGGTCAAGGATATCTGGCCGGGCGAGGAAAGCTCGTGTCCTTCTGATTTTGCGGTGGTGAATGGGACGCTTTATTTCATCGCCGACGATGGTGTGTACGATCCGACGCTCTGGAAAAGCGATGGAACGGATAAGGGGACGGTGAGGGCGAAGAGCATCAGGTAAACGGGATATTGCCAAATCAAAATAGTCCGGACTATGATCTGTCTGCATTTGATTTTAGCCTGCTTCAGCAGGCTCTTCTTTGCACCCGCCTTCAGGCGGGGTGAGGGTGGGAGCGCGCTGATACAAGCGCGCTTCAGCGCGGCTTCTCGACACGCTTCAGCATCAAAACCTTGGGCGCTGATCTCGCTAAAGCATGTCGAGAAGCCGCGCTGAAGCGCGCTCGTGTCAAAGGTTCCCAGCGCACACCCTTGCTAAAGCAGGATGCAAAGAAGAGCCGGCTGAAGCCGGCTAATGCTGTTGGCAGCTTGATGCAAAAGACATTGTCCGCCATTATTGACGACCATGAGCAGGAATAAGGATTGGCTATATGGGTGATGAGATTGACCTGAATGATATTCTTAGGAAATCTTCCGAAGGGCGAAGGCTGGAGGCTGGCGAAGGGGCGCGGCTGTTTGATTGCTGTGACCTCGCGGCGTTGGGGGAGGCGGCGCATCGGGTGCGGATGAGGAAGGCGCGGGGGAATGCGGTCACTTATGTGGTGGACCGGAATATCAATTATACGAATGTTTGCACAAGCAAGTGTTTGTTTTGCGCGTTTCATCGCGATCCGGGGGATCGGGAGGGATACGTTCTTTCCTACGATGAGATCGGCGCCAAGGTTGCCGAGACGATTGCGCTGGGCGGGAAGCAGATTTTGCTGCAAGGGGGATTGAATCCGGAGTTGCGTATCGGATGGTATGAGGGACTGCTGCGATTTTTGAAATCGCTGTACGGGATTTATGTTCATGGTTTTTCGGCGCCGGAAATCATTCATATCGCGCGGCTGGAAAATCTTTCGGTTGCGACGGTTTTGGGAAAGCTGCGCGAGGCGGGATTGGATTCGCTGCCCGGAGGCGGCGCCGAAATCCTGTGTGAAAAAATCCGCAGCGAGGTCAGTCCGCATAAATGCTCGGTGGATGAGTGGTTCGACGTTCACCGCGCCGCGCACCGGATGGGGATGCGGACGACGGCCACGATGATGTTCGGGCATATCGAGAGCATTGCCGACCGCATCGAGCACTTTGAGCGCGTGCGCGCTTTGCAGGATGAAACGGGCGGATTCACAGCGTTCATTGCATGGACGTTTCAGCCGGGCGCCACCCCTCTGGGAAAAAGAACACAACGGAAGACGGCGCACGGACACGCACGGACGAACACGGACAAGCACGGACAGCAAAAGCCCAACCTCAAGCCCCGAACCCCAAGCCCCGAACCCCGGCTTGAGGGCGCTTTCGATTATCTTCGGACGATCGCGATCGCGCGGCTCTTTATTGACAACATCCCCAATTTTCAGGTTTCGTGGGTGACGCAAGGCGAGGCAATTGCGCAGGCGGGGCTGATGTTTGGGTGCAATGATTTCGGCAGCACGATGATTGAAGAAAACGTTGTGCGCAGCGCCGGATGCGAATTCCGCCTGAGCGAGGCGCGCATCCGGGGGTTGATTCAAGAGGCGGGCTTTGCGCCGCTGAGAAGAGATTATCAATATAAGAATTTGGATTAATTTCTATTTCAGTACATTGCAGATGCCATCCAATGCCCCAATGGACATCATTGCTTCAGCTTCAGCACATGGATGATTTGCTTTTATTTCTTTTTTCGGATGGACAAAGTTCCGATAGTCTCGCAAGACTTGATCAATGGATTTTGACCGCTCTAAAGGAATTATTGTCAGATCAACAGCAACCTTTATCAGCTCAAATAATACCCACTCACCTGCAACCAAGTCTTTTACCTTGCCAGACTTGTGAGTAGGAGCCTCTTTTGAGGCTACTGCTTTTGCTTGAATCGCAGGATCAGTAGCCAACTGGTCGTATAGAATTGCCTCGAGAATACTGCCAGCAAGAATTACCGAACTCTTCCAGGCTCCACTTGGAAAGACTTTAAGTCTAAGCTCCCTGTAATCACGCTCAATAATTTGCTTTAAGTCACTGTCTTTGACAAAATTAAAAGATCGAAGACATATATGACCACCCTCACCTCCATACTTCCCAAGGATTTCTATCATTTTCTGCGAATTTGCTCCAATTGCTCTTGCATCTGTCAGAGAAAAACCTGATTTCCGTACAGAACTATGTTTATCGCTTTCGATTTCAAGTTCTTTCGCCCTCATTCGAATCCTAGCGCGAGTATCAATAAAATCATACTGAGCATCTGGCAGAAAATCTCTTGGATCGAGACGATTAAGCTCCTCCGCTAAAACAGGAACAAGTCTATAGAGTTCTGGATGGAAGTCTTGAAATTTGGAGAGTTCCAGAACTTTGTTGGCAAGTTTGATAATATACTGAATCATTTTTTTCTCCGTCTATGTAACTTGATCTTGGTCATTACCTTTGATGGAAATGATGCGCCTAAAGTCTGGCTATCCTCTCTTTCATTAGCTAGGCTTGCGCACCACGCAGGTGAGCGAAGGAACAGGCATGTGTATCGAGGATAATCACTTTAATAATGCCCATTCATTCTCATCTATCGCCGGCTGAATAAGATCACCGCAAATGCGAGTTCTGGTCTTCAGCGCAAGCGGTGGAATTCGGCTAGGGGCGACGGTGTTTGTTTCCAAGATAAGAAAAATCGCCTCAATTCGAGTTCGAGGCGGAAAAGCTGGCAGATGCTCGAATCGCCCCGCTGCGTCCGTCTCCAATATGATTCGTTCCGCCTGCATATCAAGCTTCCTTTCGATTTGCCTCTTCGATCTCAAGCAAATTTATTAATTGCTTCGAGGCAGATCAAGCTTCCCAAAGCGGATAGATTCTAAGGGAAACAATATCGCATGTCAACGCAAGCGTTGGATGCAGCAATTGATCTTTTGATTACTTTTAATGGCGACAGGAACGCTTATATAGCAGGCTTGCGCGCTACGCAGATGAGGGAAAGGCCGGGCAGCGGAATCACGGATTCTACGAGGCGCAGAAGCGGGACACATAGGTCGAAGGCTTTGATCTGGAAGCGATCCATGGTGTTGCGCTGGAGCATGCAGGAATTGAACCACCATCCGGCGAGCGCCAGCGAATTAAAACTCTTCATCTTCATCACTTCATAACCGCTGTCTTCGAGCAGTTGGGCTGTTTCTCGGCAGTCGTAACGCCGGTAATGGCCCAGATGCTTGTCATAGGAACCATAGAGGCTTGAGTATTGCGGCACGAGCAGAACCAGGCGCCCTCCCGGCTGCAGCAGCCGCCACATGCGTTTAAGCGCGCCGGCATCGTCTTCGATGTGTTCGAGCACATTGAGGCAAACCACGGTGTCGTAGCCGCCGTCCGCCAGCGCGGCGACATCTTCATCGCGCCGCAAATCCAGCCGCGCCACGTTCACCAGTTCATTGTCCTTGAAGGCCCCCTGCAGGATTTCAAGATACGCCGGGTCCATGTCGGTGACGGTCAGCCGTTCGCGCTTGGGCAGGAAGCGGCTGATGTTGCCGATGCCGGAACCCACTTCCAGGATGCGCTGCCCCAGCCAGGGCTCGATGGTCTGGGTCATCCACTGATTGAATCGGCGCGCGGAGGACAGGTCGCCGAGTATCTCATGCCCGTAGCGCTCGTTGTAACAGTCGTCAATCAGCCAGTATTTGCAGATCGTATAAAGGGCCGAAAAGCCATCCTTCCAGCTGATCTTCTTTCCCTCGGCATAGGTGCGGCCATAATAGCTGATCGGCACCTCATACACCACGCAGCCGCGCTTGGCGACCTTTGCGGTGATTTCCGGTTCGAGGCCGAAGCGGTTCGAGCGCAGAGGAATCGTCTTCAGGACGTCGGCGCGAAAAGCCTTGTAGCAGGTTTCCATGTCCGTCAGGTTCATGCCCGTGAACCAGTTGGACAGGTGCGTCAGGAAGGTATTGCCAAGCGCGTGGTGATAATTCAGGACGCGCCGCATGGGGCTGGCGGCGAACCGCGATCCATAGACCACGTCGGCCACTCCCTCGATCAACGGGCGCAGAAGCACGGGATATTCGTTGGGATCATATTCCAGGTCGGCGTCTTGAAAGAGCGCGTACTGCCCGCGCATTTCTTCGACCGCGCGGCGAATGGCGGCGCCTTTGCCTTGATTGACCGGCTGATAAAACGCGCGGATAACTTCGGGGTATTGCGCCGCCAGCGCGCGCACAAGGTCCGTGGTGCCGTCCTTCGAGGCGTCATCCACGAGGACGATCTCACGGCGCAACCCTCCAGGCAAGGGCGCCGACATGACGCGCTCAATGGATCGGCGCAGCAAGGCCCGCTCGTTATAGACGGGAACCAGGATGGACAGGAGGCCTGACTTTGCGCCGTCGGTGGTAGGGGTCATCGCTTGTTGTGGATCGCTTATTGGTATCGGGATGTTTTCAGCAGATTGACCCATGTCGGGGAATCCATCGCCTCGACCGGATCGGCATTGGGCGAAGGCGGAGGTTCGATGGAAACCGTTTTTCCGCCCTGATCGTTCGCCGGCGCCGGATGCTGGGGCGATCTCAGGAATTGCGGATAATTTTCAGGAAGGCTGTTTTCGGCGATGACGGCTTTGCCCCGCAAAAAGTAGGTGTCCGTCCAGCCTGGTACCGGCGCCAGCGCCCACTTTGGCGCGTTCGGGTCATGCAGCAGGCCTTGGGTCTGGCGGGTGAGCAGATGAAGATCGTAAACTTTTTCGGCGCCCGCTTCCGACGCCATCTGGCGCATTTGTTTGAGCAATTGCTCGCGCGATGAAGCCGTAAGGGTGCTGACGCTGTCGGTATCTATGATCGCAAGCACGATGTATCCCAACTGGGGAACAGGCGCCACGTAGCACTGGATTGATCCCGGCTTGGCGATGACGGGATGAAAGCGGCGCGTTTCGCGGCGGGTCGCCCGCGAAGTGCACGCCGGCGCCAACAGCGCGCCTGCAATCAGCGCCGCGAGCAAGCCGCCCCTGAAATAACGATAAAAAGTATTCACAACGGTTCTCTCCCTCCTGGCCGTCCTTGCGATTGCTGCCGTCCTAGGAGCCTGTCGAAGAACCGCGTGTCGCCGTCATGAAAACGCCCAAAGACCGGCGCTTTTCATGACGGCGACACCTTGGACATCCGAGTTCTTTGACAGGCTCCCAGTGGCGCCATCTTCTTCATGCCCCGCGCTTGAAAAGAATCTATCCGCCCTGCGCAGCGATGTCAACGGCGATTGGCGCAGCCCGCTTACGGAGGCGCGGTCCGTGTCAGTCCGTGCCCGTCCGTGTTAGTCCGTGTGCCAGACGTTCCTCCAAGGGTTCCCAAGGGAATTGCCGCTCGCGGAAGGCGCAGATTAGTTTTTCAAGCGGACAATGTCTCCTGGAACATCCCAGGGACGAATATCTTGCGGGCCAGGGCTTTGGCGGCCTGAAGGCCCAATGATGGAGGGTGATTATGAACAAGGGGTCATGGAACGTGGGGAAGCGTTTGCAGCGCTGCACGGCGTTGGTTGTGGCGTTGGCGGCGCTCGCTTTGGCGGCGCTCGGCGTGGCGGTTCACGCCGCGCAGGTCATGCAGGATACTTATGTCGTCTCGCTGGGGACGGGGACGACAACGGGCACGGCGCAAGCGAACTATGCCGGCTTCGCCAAGCGCGCTTACGTGACGGCGAGCAATCTGGGGACGACGTGCACGGTGGCGATCAGGACTTCGCCCAGCCTGCAAACGCTTTCCACAAGCGACGCGCTTTCTACCGGCACGTCCACGGTTTCGCTCAGCGACCTGCCGGTGGCGGAACCCACCGAATGGCTGGTGACGGCCGGCGCGGCGATGTCCACGACGCGGACCGTATCCATTCAGCTTTACTATGACGCGAACAAGTAAGGCATGAGGCGCGCCAGAACCAAGGACAGCAAGGACCACAAGGACAACAAGGACGGCAATAATACAGACAATTCCGAAGAAAGCAGATCGCGCGAGAGTAACTCCTCTGGAATTTTGTCGTCTTTGTCGTCCTTGCAGTCCTTGCAATCCTTGGCGTTTCTGGCGGTTCGGCCGATCTGCGGATTAGCCCTAGAAAGCCCCCGGCTTTTTTGCAAGGCTAGGGGTTATGGAATCAACGCCAACATCGCCGCAAGACGTTCTTCCCCAAATCGCTTCTTCGCAAAAGGCTCTTCTGCAGAAAGCTCTTCCTCAAGATATTTCGCAGCAGAGAGTTCCGCCTCAAACTCCCCGGCGGCGCTGGTTGTTGTTGGCGGCGCTAAGCGGACTGGCATTAGTTTACACCGCTATCTACATCTCCCAAATGAGCGAGGCATATATTGATTTCGGCGATGGCAATTACTTGTATATCGCCCGGCGCCTGAACGAAGGGTTGGTTTTGTATCGCGATATCCTCTCACCACAGCCGCCCATTCATGTTTGCGTGGGCGCGCTCCTGCTGAGGCTGGGCGGATGGCTGGGCTCGCCGCTCTACACGGTGCGGATTTTCTCAATGCTGCTACACCTGGCGACGATGGCGATCGTAGCATTGCTGGCGCTGAAAATTTTCGGGCGCGTCGCCGCCGCCATCGCCGCCGCTGTTTTGTATCTGCTGGTTCCCATCGGATTCTGGTGGACGCTCGGCTATCAGTCCGAGCCTTTCGAGATGGCGTTCCTGCTGGCCTCGACTCTTTTCTTCCTGGACTTCAAACCGCGCTCGCTGGTCCTGGCCGGCGCGCTGGCGGCCGCGGCGCCGTTCTGCAACATGACCGCCGTTCCTTTCCTGCTTTTCAATATCGCATTCCTTCTCATCCGCCGTCCGCGATTGGCGCCATATTATCTGGCGCCCATCGCGGTCGTGGGCGTCATTGTGGCGGGAGTGTTCGAGTGGGCCACCGGCGCCTATTTCCAGAATGTTTTCTTCAATCAGGTCGGCACGTTCCCCAAGGAAGAGATTCTGAGGCTTAGCCCGTATGGGCCTCAGACGCTGGCGCAATACGCGCTGTCGAAGCTGGCCTCGCAGGGGTTGAAAGTCCTGATGTTTGACGGGCCGTGGATTATATGGGGACTGGCGGGATTGGCATTGATCCCCAAAGAAATCGCGCCAGAGCGTCCGTTGCGTTCGTATGTGGCGTGGCTGACGGCGGCGGGATTGCTTTCGATTTGTTTCGTGGCCAAAGGCGCGACGATGGATTATATATTCACATTGGGCGAACCGATTTTGTGCGTCGTTGGCGGAGGGATGTGGGCGGGGCTGTTTAGAGTTCCGGGTTCCGAGTTCCGAGTTCCGAGTTGCAGCGCAAGGGGTCAGGGATCAGGGATCAGGGGTCAGGAGTCAGAGGTGAGGGATCAGGGGTTAGAGGTGAGGGATCAGGGGTTAGAGGTCAAAGGTCAGGAGACAGCGCAGAGGGATCTGGAGTCAGGGGATGAGAATTCGCAATCCGCAATCCGCAATCCGCAATCCGCAATTGCCAATCGCCAATCGTCAATCGTCAATCGTCAATCGTCAATCCTATGTTTGGCATTGTTGGCCGTTGCGGGGGTGGTATGGTTTGGATGCTATGGGGCGGGGCTGATTGTTCGGACGCTTCAGGGCGAGCAATTCGAGATGTCGCTTCAAAAAATCCAATGGGTCAAAGAGTTGACTGACAACAACAGCAAGCCCGGCGACGCAATCATCGCGCATCCGTACTTTGCGTTCCTGACGGGGCGGCGGCTGGTGGAGGAATATTCCGAAATTTATATCTGGAACATTAAATATGGCAACGAAATGATCGTGGACAAGCGCCCCGGAGAGGGCGTCGCCAAACTGGAGCGGATGGCGCAGGCGATCAGGGAAAGGCGCGTTCCGATAATTTTTTTGGATATGAATCAGACCGGGCGCCATGAGATCATTCGCGCGGCATTGGCGGCGGGGAAATATGAGCTGAAAACAAAATCGCTCCGATCGCTGAATACGCCGTTTGAGGTGTGGGTTCCGGGGCAAGGATGAAGAATGATTATTGAGTCAGAATGATATTTGAGTCAGAGTAATTTTAAGGGCAGGATGGACTAGAGACAGGATGAATTAGAGACAGGATGGATTAGAGACAGGATGGATTAGAGACAGGATGGATTAGAGACCGGATGGATTAGAGACAGGAAATATTGAAGAGAGGATAAATTTATCCTGTCTCTAATTTATCCTGACATCAATATTGAGAATCATCCTGTTTTTCCATCATTCTGTTATAACAGCACGCAAGCTTATAAGGATGCTTATTCCAAAGATATGAAAGGGAAAGGCCATGACTCAGATGGCGGAAGATCTTAACTTCAGCAAACTGCGCAGGACTTTCAGCGCGCCGGACGCGCCGGCTTGCGTGACGGCGGTGGTGCAGGACGCGGATAATGGCGAAGTGCTGATGGTGGGACATGCGAATCTTGAAGCGGTGCGCCATATCATCGAAACGCGTCAGCTGACGCTTTGGTCCACTTCGCGCAAGGAGCTATGGGTCAAGGGGCTGACGTCGGGCAATACCTTCGAGGTGGTTGAAGTTCGCGTGGACTGCGATGGCGATGCGATTTTGCTGAAGGCGCGGGGCGCGGGGCCGATGTGTCATACGGGGACGAGGAGCTGTTTTTCGGATGATAAGCGCAATCTGAAGATTGAACTCCAAACACCACCTGAAGGTGGAACTACGAGCGCCACCTAAAGGTGGAACTACTAACGCTCCAAACGGGAGGCATTCATGAAAGTCTTGGTTGCGGAGGATGATGATCACATCCGGAATGGATTGATCGAGATTCTCGAAAACGAAGGCTATCAGGCGATCCCCGCGCGCGATGGTCCGTCGGCGCTGGCGCTGTTTGCCAGCCAATCGCCGGACTTTATCTGCCTCGATATCATGATGCCGAAGATCAGCGGTTATGACGTGTGCCGCGAAATCCGCAAGCGCGGTTCGACGATCCCGATCATTTTCATCACTGCAAAAACCGAAGAGGTGGATCGCGTCCTGGGACTGGAGCTGGGCGCGGATGACTATATTCTCAAGCCCTTCGGAGTGCGCGAAGTGCTGGCCCGCATCCGCGCCGTGACGCGGCGCTGTCTTCAGACGCGCGCCGCCGCAGTGGCGGGTAAAGAAGGAGGCGAGCTGACGTCCAAGCCGTTCCGGCTGGGCGATCTGGAAATCCTGCCCTCCGAACTGCGGGCGCGCCGCGGCAAGGATACCATCGAGCTGAGCTTGCGCGATTTGAAAATCCTCGAACTCTTCCACCAGAATTCCGGGAAGGTCCTGGACCGTTATGCGATCTTCAGCCAGGTTTGGGGGTGGGATCACATCCCCAACAGCCGCACGCTGGATCAGCATATCTCACAGCTTCGCAAACGCATCGAGCGCGACCCGAAGCATCCGGCCATCATCCAGACGGTTCACGGGGTTGGATACCGGTATGATGAGTGAGGCAAGAGGAGGACGATCTCGCAGCGCGGCAAACCGCAACCAAATGTAAGATGAAAAATGAAAAATGAGAAATGTAAAATGAGAGCGCATCCCGGCAGCAGGAGTACGCAGCCCTGCATTCTATGTCTGCCGCGCGCGGTCTCATTTTTCAATTTCTCATTTCTCATTTTGCATTTTACATTGATAACAGCGCCACTTTTCGCTTGGATTCCGCGCGGCTCTTCGCTCATGCTTTCGTCACCCCACCGCAACCTTTTTTCGAGAGCTGTTTTTTAGCCGATGAGCGACGAACATTTTCACGATAATTGCGGGATTTTCGGCGTTTTCGGAAATCCGGAAGCCTCTAATTTGGTTTACCTCGGGCTGTATGGGCTTCAGCATCGCGGGCAGGAAACCGCGGGGATTGTTTCATCCGACGGCCAGCGGCATTATCAATTTCACGGCATGGGCCGGGTCGCAAACGTCTTTCATCGCAGCAATCTGGACCGCCTCAAGGGCCATGTCGCCGTCGGACACGTGCGCTATTCGACAACGGGCTCTTCCGCGATGGCCAACGCGCAGCCGATCGCCGTCATCTGCCAGCGCGGACCGCTGGCGCTGGCGCACAACGGCAACCTGACCAATGCCGCCGAGCTGCGCGAGGCGCTGGAGGCGCGCGGCGCCATCTTCCAGACGTTCATGGACACGGAAATCCTGTTGCACCAAGTCGCGCAATCCACCTCGCTGGATATGCGCGATGCGCTGATCACTTCGCTCTTCAAGCTGCAGGGGTCTTACTCCTTTCTCCTGATGACCCGCGATGCCCTGATCGCGATGCGCGATCCGCATGGCCTGCGTCCGCTGGCGCTGGGGAAGAAAGACGGCAGCTGGCTGGTGGCGTCGGAAAGCTGCGCGTTCGACGTTCTGGACGGGGAGTTTGTGCGCGACGTCGAGCCGGGCGAAATTGTCACGATCACGAAAGACGGCCTTCACAGCGAAAAGCCATTCGCCGCGCTTGGCCGTCATTTTTGCATCTTCGAATATATTTACTTCCTGCGGCCGGACAGTTTCGTGGACGGCATGCACGTCTATGAGATTCGCAAGGAACTGGGACGGCAGCTGGCGCGCGAATGCCCCACCCAGGCCGACGTGGTGGTCGCCGTGCCCGACTCGTCGAACGTGGCCGCGCTGGGCTATGCGCAGGAATCGGGCATCCCCTATGAGCTCGGCCTGATCCGCAGCCATTACATCGGGCGCACGTTCATCGAACCGGATCGAAAAATCCGGCATTTCGGCGCGAAGATCAAATACAACGCCGTCCGGTCGGCCTTGACCGGCAAGCGCGTGGTCATCGTGGACGATTCGATCGTGCGCGGAACGACGAGCGGCAAGATTGTCCGGATGCTGCAGCGCGCCGGCGCAAAAGAAGTGCATTTCCGCGTCAGCAGCCCTCCGATCATCGGCAGCTGCTTTTATGGGATTGACACGCCGACAACCGAGGAACTGATCGCTTCGAACAACAGCGTCGAGGAGATTCGCCAGAACATCGGCGCGGACTCGCTCTATTATCTTTCGATCCAAGGCCTGCTCAAGGCCACCGGGCGCAATGACGGCTTCTGCCTGGCGTGCTTCACGGGCGACTACTTCGCAGGCCGCCCCAATAATTTCTCGAAAGAAATCCTGGAAAAAGGCAGCAAGGCCTGCGGCGGAAAACTGAAGGCTTGAGGGTTGAGGCAGAATCATTGAGGGCAGAATCATAATGATTCTGCCCTCAATGATTCTGCCTGCATTTATGAGCCGGGGTATGCTTTGGGCTGCGGGCTTCCGGCTGAATGTTGAAATTATTGCATTGCATCTTTCAATAGCGCCAGGGTTCGCTGATGGTGCGGCGGGGTGATGGCGCCTTGAAGAATGGGATCTTCGGTTGCGGCCAGGTGGCGATAGAGCCGCCGCATCAAGTCTTTGCAGACATCCGCATATTCCGGCGCCTTGGACAAGTCCTTCAACTCCCACGGGTCCTTCACCAAGTCATACAACTCGATGTGATTGTGATACGCCACCGCGACGTTTTCCGGCGCGACGACGTCCGACATGGCGCGGCGTTGCTGTGACGGGTCCATGAAGAAAGGCGCCGTAGTGAAATTGGCGATCAATTTATGCGTCTCCGTTCGGACAGCGCGCCGTGGATCGTAATAATCGTGATAGGTCATCTCGGTGAAAATTTCAGCGCGCGGCGTGTAGGGCTTGCCGTCCAGCAGCGGTAAAAACGAACGCCCCTGCGCGTTGGGCGGAATCGGCAGGCCAAGCAGTTCCATCACCGTGGGAAGATAATCCACATTGGAAATCATCTCGGATCGAACCACCCCGCCGTTCCATCCTTTGCGGCCAGGCAGGCGCAACAGGAGCGCGACGCTAACGCCCGGCTCATAGAGCGAGCATTTGGCGCGCGGCATCGCGATGCCATGATCGGTGGTGAAGATAACGAGCGTGTTTTTCTCGAGATCCAATTCCTTGAGCGCTGCGGCAATCCGCCCAAACTGCGCGTCCACGTGTTTGAGCGCGCCCTGCAATCCGGCCAGCTCGCGCCGCGTCCCTTCCGTATCGCGCAGATAGCCGGGAATCTCGACGCCGAGCGCATCGTCGGGTTGAAGATGCGGCCCCGGGAACGAGCTGTCGTTGGGAAGACCGTTCGGCAAATCTTTGTATGGCAGGCGATGCGGCTCGACAAAGCCCACAGCCAGGAAAAACGGCTTGTCCGGCTTTTGCCGCAAACTTTTAAGAAGGCCGATGGCTTCGTCCGCGGCTTCGCGCGCCTTCGCCCGCTTCTTATATTCCTCGTATCCGCATCGCGCAAAGCCGGAACTGGTTTCATGGACGACGCCGACGGCGGCGGTCGAATATCCGGCCTCGCGCAATATCTGCGCCAGATGACGCTCGCTGGGATTCAGGTCCCAGGCGAAGTTCGCATGGCAAAGCCCCATGACGCCGTTGCTGTGGGGATAGCGCCCGGTGAAGATCGAAGCGCGCGAAGGGCTGCACGAAGGCGCCGCGCAGAAACTGCGCGCAAAGCGAACCCCCTCGGAGGCAAAAGCGTCGAGATGGGGAGTCTGGACCGTCTTGACTCCATAGCAATGCAGAAACTGCCCGAGATCATGGCAGTGAACCAGGAGAATGTTGGGGCGGCCGGCGTTTTCCATGATCGGATTTCCTTCGCGAGTGGTCTTGGGCGCGCTTTGCCCGCGCGGTTCGCTGATCGCTCCCGTCATGCCTGCGGCCAGAGCGCCTTTCATAAACATGCGACGTGATTGCTTCATGAGAGTTCATCCCATAGCCTTGGCTTCCGCATCATAACGTTGCGCGATTGAAATTTAGACAATCAATGATCGTGAAAGCAAGCGGCGTCAGCGGCAAAGTCTAATCAAACCCTGATCTTTCATCAATCTGGTTGCCCAATAGCATTTTGCGAATCAGATGCAAACCTTTGCCTGATATTAAGCAATCA
>JAPLSP010000041.1 GCA_026398575.1 Candidatus Sumerlaeota bacterium
GTCTTGCCAGACTACCATCGAGTCATCCCTGTTCGTTCATTACCGCGTCATCCACGCGCCGCAGGATGTTTTCGCCTTGCCTTCGCTGCCTGTGCCGAACAGAATTTTATGTGCCCATTTTGCGCGGCTAAAGGCATACTCAATCTGATTGTCCGCGCCGTAGTAGGTGACGACGCGCACCTCGGGCCGGGGCTGGCCAAAGCGGTCCACGCGGCCTTCGCGCTGCTCATGGCGCGTGGGGTTCCACGAGAGGTCATAGTGCAGGACGGCGTTGAAGCCGGATTGCAGGTTGATGCCTTCGCTGAGGCAGTCCGTGCAGACCAGGACGCGGTTTGGTGTTTCCACCAGCTGAGCGATGCGGAGTTCGCGCTCGGCGGGCGGCAGGACGCTGGTGATGGATGCGACTTCCACATTTTTCAAGGCGGCGCGCATCGCTTCGGCCACGTAGTCAGCGGTGTCAATGAAACGGCAGAAGACAATAGGTTGAAGGCCCTCTTTGACCAGTTCTTTGACGATTTTGATGGCTTTCGCCAGTTTGGCGTCTTTCGCGCCTTTGAGTTTGTCCGCTTCACGAGCCATATCCAGCAGGCGGCGGCGCAGGCGTTTTTCCTCTTCATGCGCGTCGCCAGGATCACAGCCGGGAGTGGCGTCTATGCGTTCCGCCGAGTCGTCTTCTTGCTCAAGGTCCTGCGTGGCGCGCAGTCCGATGTCGTCCGCCTCGTCGGCGTCGTCCATATCAAGGCCGGGCGCGCGGTTGCGCAATGTGGCGGCGGCGGCGGCGGGGCTGGATGCGAGCGACCGGAGCAACGCCAGCGCCGACCACCAGCGAACGCGCTGGCGGAACTGCCCCACGCCGGCGTCCTGCACAGTTTCGCGGGCATATTCCAGGGCGCGCTCGAATAGCTTCTTGTATTCCGGCGTGAGTTCGTAGGTTTCTTCTTTTTCGAGCCGCTTGGGGAATTGCGTGTCGGATTTCATGTAGTGCCGGATATCGGCCCGGCGCCGCTGGATAAGGTGGGCGGCCAGACGGCGGCGGTGCGGCTCGTTGGCGGCGCCGCTCAGGTCCTGCGGCAGATTGGCGAAATCGGGATTGATGAAAGACAGGAGAAAACGGAACGCCTCTTCATTGCCGCTGTGGGGAGTAGCGGTGACGAGGATGATGTGACGATTGGCATTGGCGGAGAGATCGCGGATCAGCTGATGCCGCTGCTGCCGCCCGCCGCGCCCGGAATATCCGAAGGCGCAGGAATGCGCCTCGTCCACAATCAGCATCTCCGGGCAGTGATTGATGAACTCATGCCGGTAACGGTCGGACTTGATGAAGTCAACCGATACGACAACGTGCTGGTAGCGGTCAAAGAGGGACTGGCCCGGGCCGCAGTGGCGCTCCAGCCGCCCGACGGTCGCAGACAGGACGAGTTCCGCTTCGATATGGAATTTATCGCGCATCTCGCCCTGCCATTGCTCGGCAAGGTGAGGCGGGCAGAGGACGGCGATGCGATGGATTTCGGCGCGATCCAGCATTTCGCGGACGACCAGACAGGCCTCGATGGTTTTTCCGATACCAACGTCATCGGCGATCAGCATCCGGACGTGATCGAGTTTGAGCGCCATCAGGAGCGGAACCATCTGATAGGGGCGCGGGTCCACTGCGATTTGCGCGAAGGAACGGAACGGACCGGCGCTGGAGCGGAACCCCAGCCGGACGGCGTCGCGCAGGAACTTGCAGGAACGATGATCGCCCAATTTTTGTGGATCGGGGAGATCGAAACTGGCGGAGTTGACTTTCTCAAGGGGAAGATAAACGCCGGCGATTTCGGCGTCGCCGCCGTGCAGCGGGCGCAGCAGCAGGAGATCATCGCTGGATTCCGGAAGGACGATCCATTCGCGCCCGCGCGCCTCAACCAAAGAGCCAACGGCGAAGCTCATGAAATCCTCCCGAAGATGGACGGGGCTTCGCCGATCTTCTTCAGCCAGTCATCCTGATGATGGAAGCGGCTGACCATGATCCCGTGATTTTCCATGCTGGCGGTGAGCTGGGCGTCCCGCTGCTGACGGTCTGGAAAATCATGCGGGGGGCCGTCCACATAGATGGCGACCTGGCCTCCGTCGGTGGCATAAAAGAAATCGGGGCGTGTCTTGCATGTTTCAACATAGTGCTGCGCATGATCCGGAAGATGCAGGTTGCGCTCTTCCAGCAGGCGCAGCCACTTGCGCTCAAGTTCGGATTCGCATTTGGCCAGGAGCTGCTCAAGATGCCGGGCGCGGGGCATGTCTTTGGGCGAAGTCTTCAGGTTGCCATTGAGCATCTGAATCAGATAGTCGCGAATGAGTTTGCGATCCAGCGCCTCATGATCGCCTTGATTGGTGTAACTCATGAGGCAGTCGTAACAGGCGGCCATGCAGTTCTCGCGCGAGCGCGGCGCGTGGCCAAGGTCCTGAAACGTATCCGGATCGAAGTGACAGATGCGCAGGGCTTCCCGGAACACCGATTTGAGGATCGCCGGATCGTCGTGCAATTGGCGCAAGACGCCCGCTCCCCCTTCAGCGGCCTCATAGAAGAGAATCAGGCGTCGCTGCTTGGTGTCCGGTAGCGGCTCGGCGGCCAGTTCGTTGTCCTCGAGTTGGAAGACCGCCTGGATGGCGCTCTTAAGGGCGGCTTGAATCGAGGCCATGTGCTTGATGTCAAAGGCAAACGCCGGCTCGAAGAGGAGGCAATTGCGGCGGTCATCCACATAGGGAACGACTTTTCGCCGTGAAGGGCTCATCGGATCATCATCATCATCGTCCATGAGTTCATTCTTCGCCCAATAGCCCCGGTCGGTGTCGAGAACGAAGCCGAAATCCTGCTTATTGACCCGGCGGTTCCATCCGAGGTTGATGCGCCAGAGCGTTGCGGAATGTCCGTAGGTCAGTGTAGCGAGTTTTTCTTCATCAGAAACCAATTCGGCGATCAAGGGATAGCTCCGCCCGCCATGATCGGCGAAGCGAATGCCGGTCCTGATCTCATAGCCCATGCGCAGGCGTTCATCCTCGTCGGAACTGATCCGGTCACGCCGCCGCGTGGCGACATTCTGAAGGCGGAACATGTTGGAGAGCGAACCGCCCAATTGTTCCTTGCAGCGATCACAGCAATCGTAACCCGGACCGCTGGTGACTGGATGGAGATAACCGCACGTGGGGCACAGTTTGACGGATGTGTTGAAGAGGCCTTCTTCCTCCACCGGCAGGATGACCTTGTGAATGATGTAGCGAGAGCCTTCATGATACAGCATGCTGCGCGGACCGAATTCCGATATGGCGAGGAAGCGGGGGCGAGACAGGAATTCGTCTTTTCCATTCCGCCGTTTGCGCCCGGGAATATAGGCTGAGAGCGGCAGGCGCGGGAAACTGTAGCCGGGAAGGAAGCCTTCGCTCGCGAAGTAACGATAGCTATAGAAGTCCGATTGAATGACGTTTCCGATTTCGAGCAGCAATTTGAGTTGCGATTCCGCCTCTGCGCGCAGTCGGGTCGCCTCCTTTCGAGCCTCGGGCGTGGCAGCATGATCCAAAATGATTTTCTGCTGTGATTCAGCCTGGCGGCGAGCCGAGCGATAAAGCCCGCGCCAGCGTTCGCAAGCCAGATCGAAATTGCGCCCCACCTGCGCGATGACTTCATCCAGCCAGCCCTCGGAATACCAATCCACCTTCGCCAGGTCCTCTTGAACCGAGCGAAGGATTCGTTGGCCTCGCGTCAGAGCATTCTGAGCCGCGAATTTATTATCCACATCGCTCTTGACGGAATCGAGCAGGCGCAAAGATGGATTGTCGCCGTTGAGATCAAGAATGTCTTTCAGCGAGCTGCCGAGTCTAAGTTTGGTTTCGGCGAGCCAGACGGCATGGATATGCGAGCGGATCAGGTCTTCGTTCGCAAGATCAATGCGCGGCGCCTGCACCACACCCGATACCATCTGCTCTGGTCGCCGGAAGAAATACTGATCGTGCGGGCTTCCGGTCGTGCAGTAAGAAAAAACCAAGGCCGGCTGACCGCTGCGCCCGGCGCGTCCGCTGCGTTGCGCATAATTGGCCGGCGTCGGCGGGATGTTGCGCATGTTGACGACGTTGAGTTCGGCGATATCCACGCCCAATTCCATTGTGGGAGAACAGAACAGAATCGGCAATCGAGCGGTCTTGAAGGCGTCTTCCCGCTGGCGGCGCAGCTCGTCCGGAACCTGGGCGGTGTGTTCGTGCGCTTGAAGCCCATGAAGATGCCGCTTGTCTCCCTGATAGAGAGCGACAAAGTAGGGATTCGTCTTCATCCCTTCTTCCGCCTGTCGGGGAACGCGAATCGGATCATGAATGGGATGAGTCCCGTCCCCTGCGTGCCAGCGGATGACCGAGGCTTTCATCTGATATCCAGGGGAATCTTCCTGCTTGCCAGGTTCGACAACTCGCGCTACCAATCCGCCATTTTCCAGGGCTTGCAAGAGATCCTTAATGACTTGGGCCGTATCTTGAGTGGTGAGGGGTTGGGATAAATCAGAAATTGTGCCTTTGCGTCGAAGATATTGACCAAAGCCGCTGCGGTTGGATAAAAAAACGTATCCTTGATAATCCCCTTCCCTCTGCGAACGGGGAAAGAGGATGGAGGCATGCTCGTGCTTTTCCTGTTCATCCAACGCCCACGGTTCCTTCAGTTTCTGATTGCTTCTCTGCTGCAACCTCTCCTGGTATTCCTGTTTGAGGAATTCCACGTCAATCGCCAGCGCGCGCCGCATCCAATCGAGCAAAACCTTGGCCAGTTGCATGCGGGTCTGGGGAGAGGCGGACGCGAGCGCCGGATGAAGCGATTGCCAGATATCCTGCGCCTCGCAGACTTCATCGAGCGACAGATATTGGATATCCAGCAAGCCGCATTGCTCAAGATTGGGCAGCGATATGCGCCATCCGCGCATCAAATCGCGGTAGATGCGATAGCCAAGCACATCGCGGAAAGTCCGCTCTGTTTCAGTCTTCGGGGCAAAGCGCTCTTCCGGGTTCTGCGCGTACAGGTCAAACGGCAGCCCCAGAGATTGATATACTTTGGCTGTCAGTTCATCGTAGGACAGACCCTGCGCGCCGGCCTGTTCCGCTGCGCGAAAGAGCGCGGAACGAAGCAACACGATCTCGATGAAGTCGTTGAAGTGACCCGCCTGAAGAGAGGCATCTTGACGGTTATCCGTGAAACTAAGCAGCTTGCGCGCTTCAGCCTTCAGGCCTTCATCTTTACGAAGGTCGCCAATGGCAGACAGCGTGAGGATGGTCGTTGCGGTACTGCGGCCGCCTTCGCCCAGCATGCTGAGTTTTGTGATATCTGATGATGTTCGAGTTTGATATGCAACGCCGCACTTCAAGCAGAAGCGAAAAGGCGCACGGAGATAAACCATTTCAAGGCCGGCGGGGTCTTCCGCCCCTTCCGGGCTCACCCGAATATGCTCCGGCAAGTATTGCCTCTGACTCGGTTTGACCCGCAAGCCAGTGGCGCCTTCTTCCAGCCAATGATCTGGAACGCGCCGCTGGACTTCATCCGGATCGGAAGGCCAGGGATCATCACCGCTGAAAAACAAGTAGCCCGCTTCGCTGAAATCGTCCTTGAATCTGTCTGAGAGCTCGCGAGGCGAGAACGTACGCTGCGCATCTTGCGGGCCTTGCTTACTCTTCACGCAGTAATATTCCTGTCCACATTCGCGGCAGAAAGCCATAGGAAGAAGCACCCGCTTTTTCCCATCCTTGACTTCCGGGGCAAATATCTGGCCATGCAAGGTCACATGACGCGCCGATTCGGATTCTAGCGAGGTGTAGACGGTATCGCCACGGCTGATGAACTGATGCAGGCGGAAGGCGAAGACCGGGAATCCTGTCTCGGGATGAAGGCATTGGAATCCCTCCATGAGCGCGCGGGTGATTGCCGCGAAGCATTGCTCTGGGGACAGGCCTGTTGCGTTTGCGAGTGTAAGAGAGGCGCCGTGTTCGCCTTCGATGCTTTTGGGTTTCATCCGCGCCAGCAGGCCGGATTTCTCGTCCGTCGTCAGGCCAAACTCGCTCTCAATCCAGCAAGCCAGTAGATGCCGGATGAATTCCTCATAAGACAAGGAATCCAATTGGTCCAGGCGCAGGATGCTGTCTTTCAGGTTGGCTAGTTCGGCGGGGTTGGAGAAATCCTTTGCCTCTGTTGTGCGGCGCAAGGTTTCCGTTATCACATCCTCCGGCTGAACCGGCGCGCCGAAAATTTTAGAGGCAATCGCAGATACCTCACGCCTTTGCTCTTCATAACCTCCGCCGCTCGCCATGGTGGCCGAAGTTCCGACATGTTGCAGATTGACGGCGTTCAGCGCATCGCGGACCCGGCGCACCAGCATGGCGACATCCGCTCCTTGGCGTCCGCGGTAAGTGTGGAGTTCATCCAAAACCAAGAAGCGCAACCCTTGAGCGGCTTCTATCAGTTTTTTTTCAAAGGGGCGGGTCAGAATGAGTTCCAGCATTACATAGTTGGTCAGGATGATGTCCGGCGGATGGCTGACGATCAGTTCGCGTTCCTCATCCGTTTCCTGTCCGGTATATCGCTTGAAGGTCACGGGGCCATGCCCATCCGGATAGCCGAAGCGAAGGAATTTCTCCAGCTCATTGCATTGACTGTTGGCCAGGGCATTCATCGGATACACAATGATGGCGCGTATGCCCTTGCCCGGCCCGTCGTGCAAGATCTGGTTCACGATGGGAATGATGTAACTCAGACTTTTCCCTGAGCCGGTTCCCGTCGTAAGCACGTAGTTGCGGCCTTTGGCGGCGATGTGAATGGCGTCATCCTGATGCTTGTGCAGGCGAAGGGACAAGCCGAAGTCCCCGGGGTTTGATTTTCTCCGGAATATTTTTGCACACTCGGGATGAAGCGCTTTTCGCTCGACCAGTTCTTCAATCGTTGCGCCCGGCATGAAGGAGGGATTCAACTGAATGAGCGGATCCGGCCAGAGAAGGCCGCGCTCCATTTCTTCCTCTACCTTTTTCCGAATGCGCTCATCACGCACTCGGATGAAACTTCGGATAAATGAGGCGTATTCAGCGACGAGCGAATTCCGAAATCCGAAAACATCCATCGTGAGCCCCCATACCTGCATGAATGTATTCAATGTTCACCAGAAAGTTAGTCTGGTTTCTGCGCGCGATCAAGCATAGAAATCGCTTAAACGCTGTAAGGTTGTCCCTCAATAGTAGCGAGATATGAGGCAAGATTTTTTCGTTTTCAGTCTCTTGCGGCAGGGGCAACTCGCGTATATAATGCAGACAAGAGTTTGGGCGAAGAGGAGAGCTGTCTTATGTCGAGCAGAAACAAAAAGCAACAACCGGCCCCAAAAGCAGCTTCGAGAGGCGAAGCCTCCGAGCCAATGAAGGGTGGTTCAAAGAACAGGGCACAGCAGTATAGCGAGCCGTCAAAGGAAGGTAACGATCCTACATCAAAGAAGCCGGCGGCTATGGTAGGCTATTTTTGCATTGATGTGGGAGACCTTCGGCAAAGGTTGGTAGACGCTCTGATTTTGGAGCGATGCAAAGAGGAAGAGGCAACGGATGACAATGAGCCGGTTGAAACTAACGAGAGTGATCTTAGGCTAAAGCTCCGGCGCCATCTCAGTCAAATTGCACCCGAGCTGGAGAAGGAAATTGATGATAGATGCGCGAAAACAAACTGGGTTCAGGAAACAAAGAAGGAAAAAAAGGAACTTGATAAAAGGATTCGCGGATATTGCCGGGAAAAAGGTCTCCAGTTAATCGAGCCGATTGAATGCGATGTTATTTCTTTGCCCCCTGATTCCAGCGAGCAAAAAGACAAGATCAAGAATGATGGACGCGCCGATAAATTTATACAACCTTGGGATTTGGCGGTGAAGTGGCTGGAACTAGGCGGAAAGGCTAGTCACGAGATCTATGAAGCACTGAAATCCCCTGGGTATCCGTTATGGCAAGGCTTCTTTACTGAAGGTTCTGTCGGGTATCGTTTCAGGCCGATAGGTGGGGCTTTCATCGGGACATGGACACACAGTCGTCCGCGAGTAAAGGAGCTGAAGAAAGAAGTGAGAAAAATAAAAGCGATAAATCCAGGACCATATCAGGGAAACAAAGAAGGCAAGGCAAAGAAGCTGAAGGAACTCAATAGAGAGATCGAGCCGTTTCAGCGGATTTTGGCTTTGCTTGTTTGTGTGAAAAAGGCCCAGAAAAGATTGAGGAAATTAGAACGGAGTGAGGAAGAGCCTTTTACAGAAGGGCAGGAGGAGAAGAAACAGATCATGGCGAATCTACGTTCCGCGATTCAGACTCATACTGCATTGTTTGAACACGGACCAGAAATCGTCAAGGAACATCGCCCCCAATTGCATAATGCGCTTCAACGGCTGCAAAGTGGAAAAGTGGATGGGATTGTGACACCATCTTTTCGGGCTCTATTGAACGAGGGCATGATCGCCGGAATGCAGCTCGCTGATTGGATCGGAGACATTGGCTATAAGGTTCATGCCATAAGGGATGACGAGATTTACCAGGAACGATTGGCGGAGTATGAACGAGACCGAATAGAACAACATGAACAGGCTCAAAAAATCAGCAGGGAAAGCGCGTGCAAGATTCCTAGCTGGGAGGGACTATACAAGGAGGCGCAAGCGAAGGGAAAGGAGCTGCCAATTATTGTTCCATTGCCGGACGGACGGAAGATACATCTTGAGATCGTAGAATGCATAGAATGGTGGCATAATCGGCACCGGGTGCTCGACGCCGCCACATCCCGGGAATTATTCGAGGACAAGGCATTGGATGAGAGTGGAGCCAAATCCAAGTCCGCATCTGTCAGGCTCTTCGATGCTGATCCATCTCTTCGGCATCGTTTCGAGCGTGGATGGTTTGAGCATCTTGCGCTATATTTGAATGCCTTCAAGACGGGGATGAATGGCAATGAATGCGAGATGTTTTTCAATGACCTTACGGGGCATGGCAATTATATAGGTGAGATAGTCCGGCGTTTACTGGATATAGAAGAATGGATAGCGGGAGACGGACAAGTGCTGCGCGTAAAAGACGGATCGAATCCCTGGCATTTGATTAAGAATTACTGGAATGAGATATTTAGGCCGTCGCTTCGTGAGCGCTTCGATCTGAAAATCCCATCAGCGAAAGTCAAAGAAAAATCCAGACTCGACCTAATAACCAGAATTCCAAGCGATTCCTATTTACTGGGAATCATGGAGCGAAGAGCCCTGAGAGGCGAAACATCTGACCTATGTGGTCCTACATCAAATTCAAATGAGGATGATATCAAGGATTCTGAACGTAATAAGGAAGCGCTTGTGACATCGGTATTGGCCGATGTGAAGAAACATATAAATGGCGAACTAACGTTGAGCCTTGAGAGATCAATTCGCGATTTTTGCAGCAAAATTTTAGATTCCGGTTGTCCGACTGTGGCGTTAATTCTGCACTATATCTGTGGCAAGAAATGGGATGATTTATATGAGGTGATCGGCGTCAAAAAACCGGAGGCACTAAAGAAGCAGTGCCAACGTTTTCTGCGCCGCAATCCCATGGTCAAGACTGCCTGTGATGAATATGAGGATCGCAGGCGAAATAGTCATGTCAGGTGCCCACAGCCGAAGAATTAAATCTGTCACTTTGGCGCGCCTGCTCTTTGCGCTCTGAATTTGTCCCGTTTTTCGTGTAATTGTCCCGCCCAAAAGATAACAAACTTCAGTCTACTAAAGGTCATTTCGCCCTGTGTTCACAAAGGCAAAATGACCTTTTTCATTTAGGTTAAAACAAGATCAGCGGGACAAAAGTTTTTTATTGCATGTCCCGGATGCATATTGGAGTTTCTACCATGCGCTTCGTGAAATCGCTGGGAAGTCACGAGTTGAGTTCGCTGGTGGCATACAATGGATTTATCTCTGATTCAAAAATTCGAGCAATCTCTGTCATCCATTACGGAAAGGCTGAGCGCGATAGAATTATCGCTTGACATTCTTGTGCGAGCGACAAGCAAACGGAAAATTGATTCTCAATGGGTCACTCTGGACGAAGCAGCCCATATTGCCGGCACGACCAAGCGTGGCGTTCAAAACCAAGTTCGACGCGAACGGGAAAAAGCAGATGGCTACTCGTTACGAGTCCGTCACGGCGGAATTCATCGCGGTGACTGGCTAGCCTTCCTGGAATTTAAAGCGCAACGCCGAGTGGGACGTGGAGAGCGGGTTCGCACAGCCCTCGAAAAAATTCTATAAAGGAGAGACGCATACATGGGCGAAAATTCTGATAATCGGCGCCGATATGCGCCATCTCACCTGGCTGAACTTGAGCAAATGCTTCCGAAGGCCGATCTGGCAGAAATGACCGTCTTGGGCGCTGTGCTTGTCTCGCCGGAATGCGCCGCTTTCATTCTAGACGAACTTGCCGATTCAGATTTTGGAAATGAAAAGCATCAGCGAATATTCAAGGCAATCCAAGCCGGCGCGAATGCGCATGAAATGCCGACATACGAAGCATTGCACGCCAAGTTAGATGGCGGACTGGCTTCCATCGGTGGCAATTCATATTTGGCAGAACTTGAGGCCGAGGTCATTTCGACAATCCCTGCCGCCCTGACCGGTCCAATCAAGCGGGTTAAAGATGCGGCTCAGCGGCGTATGATCATTCGGGCCATGATTGAGGAAGCCCAAAGGGCAGTTACGATTGACGAAAGCGCGAGTGATTTGGCGTCCCGCGTTCAAGAGCGCCTGGCTGGAATCGATAGTGGCGACGGCGCTGACGATGACCTCTCAATATTCAATATTGACGAACTATTCGCGCTCGACCTGCCCGAGGATGACAACATCGTGGCAGATCGTGCGATTGCCTTGGAAGAAATAGCGCTTGTTGTGGGACAGCCAGGCATCGGCAAATCACGAGCGATTTTGCAGCTTGCTATTGACATGGCTTTAGGGCGTCCATGGCTTGGTGTTCTGCCCATTCATCGCCGCGATATTCAATTTCTTGTTTTGCAGACCGAAAATAGCGCGCGACGCCTTAGGCGCGACCTGCGTGCGCAATTGCAGGGGGCGTCTCCAGAGGCGCGACAATGGTTCAAGGAGCACTTTCACTTTCTTGTCGTGCTAAAACCTGATGACCGCGATTTATGCCTCGATAACCCCAAGACCGTTGCGCGCATCCGCCGCGCTTTCTTGAGGTTCAAGCCAGATCTTGTGATCATTGATCCGTATGTTGATTTTTTTGCTGGCGATTGCGAGAACGATGCGACGCAAACGCGCGCAACACTGAGAATTCTGCAGAAGGTGTGCAAGTCATATTCCGAACGTACAGGTATCATAATCATTCATCACTCAAGAACAGGCAAAGCTGCCGCCGCCGGGGCTTTCGGCCTGGACGCTGCCGCGTACGGACGAGGTTCCAAAGCTCTCGTCGGAGTTGCGCGTTCGCAGATCAATATCTCGCCCGGGTCTACTACTGATAGTAGCATTGTTGTTATCTCTCAAGCTAAATCAAACAATGGGCGTCCATTTCAACCCTTCGCTGTGCGGCTTAATGAGCAAACAATGCTATATGAGGCGTACCCTGATTTTAATATGGAAGCCTGGCAGCATGAAATTTCAGGGGCCGCAAAAATTCAAGGGCCGCTTGTGACGTCTGAAAGCGTAGTGGAGGCGTTGCGCAATTTGGGCGGGACAGCCAAAAAGAGCGACCTCGTAAAATCCATTATGGAAATGACCGGAGCGAAAAAAACTGCTGCTTATGACGCGATCTCTCGGGCGGTCCAAAAAAAAGCAATCTCCGAAGGTGAGGGTCAATGTGTTTTATGTTAACCATGTTTATTTTTCCGCCATCTTTCCGCGCGGAAAACGCACGGAAGCGGGGCGGAATTTTCCGTTTCCGCGCCCTTTAAAGGGCGCGCGGAAAACGGAAAGAATCATTCCGCCCTTTGGGAACGGGAAATCTGATGTGAGGCATAAAGATGACCTCAATGTGCGAAAGAATAGAGCGTGTGAACGCTGTGACGGATAGAATTCGAATAGTCATCCCGACCAATCTGCTAACCGGGCAATCGAGGTAAGCGCGTCGCGCATTGTGAAATGCACAGCGATCTGGGAATTTGACGGCGGGCTGCCGAGGGCGGAAGCCAGACGGCTGGCAGAGGAGGATGTCAAGGAATGGGGAAGGTTGACAAAACCAGTAAGCGCAGGGGCATAGCATGGATCGGGAGGTTTGACATTTGCATTTTTCGCTTCCGGTTCTATTTCGCTTTTTATGGTGCCATTCCCATGACTTCATCTCCCTCCTTGCACGTTTTTGAGCTTTGCGGCGCGCCTGCGTGAGATTTGGACAACCGGAAAAATGCAGTGTCTGAACAAAAAAGGAGGCTTATGTCTATGGCTTGGAAACCGAAAACCGAAGTGGCACGGTTGCGCCCAGGCGTCAAGATGCTGCGGGAACTTGGCGTGAATTTTTCCGAGATTGCGCGCGTGTTGACCGCGTTTGGATTTTCGACACGCGCTGGCAAGACGTTTACGTGCAAGCAAGTTCAACGGTTGTTGGAAGACGACGGCGGGGACGATCTCGACGCGATGGGCGCGGAACAAGACGAACTGCCGCTGGGATTACCGCTGCCCGAGACGATCTATGAACCTGCCCTGAATGCTGAACCATGCGTTGAATCACTGCCCGCGCCAGGAACCAGCGCTGAAGCTTTGGCCTTGCCCAAAGCATATACAAAAGCGGATTTCTGTGCCCACCAGAATGAACCGGATAATAATGATAGGGCAGAAAGTAACTGGGTATGGGAAAGCTCCGGGCCATCCCATGATGACGCCTTACGTCTCAACGATCCCGGACTCCAGGCGCAAAGTATTCCAATCTCGTGAAAGGAAATTGAAAACGGCGCAGAGCCTGTATGTCAGTCCATCGCAGTCCATTTCATCCATTCGTCTTGCAGAATGACTGGCACACCATGATCACGGCAAACTCGAATCGTATGGCCTGTTCCGCCCTTCATGGGGTCGGTCGGATTCGCATAGAAGATGGCGATGGTCGCCGGCTGCAATCGGGTGTTTTCTGCGCCGATAACTTTGATGGTGTCTCGCAGGATGTACCATGACTTGGACTTTAGCTTGGGAACCGTATTTCTGTAGGCCAGCATATCCGCATACTGGGGGGAAGTTCGCTCTGCCTGACAGGCCGCTTCGTCCTCAATAGATTTCGGCATTTCGGATAGCGCAATCGAGAAGGAGGCGCCACTGATCGTAGCCTTTCTATGACGCTCATATGGCAAGACAAACTGCAATCGTGTCGGATCAATTGTGCCGACCCCCTCGGCAAAAGCCTCATCCGATCCCCTGGCATTTCCGGACCGGAAGAAGGCAGACGGACAGTCTCGCGCCACCCGAGCGCCGAGGGACACGAGATGGTCCCTGTCTTCACTTGGCAGGTCGCGAGTTCTTTCGAGCAGAACGACCGGATGATCGGTGTGGTCAATGATAAGTCTGAAGTCTTTGTAATCCATTTTTCGGGGATCCAATTCCATGGGGAAACCATGAACGGAGTAAGGGAGGAGGAGAAATCGCCGGCCGCCACACCGGTACTGCATTGCGCTGGATAAGCGACGCAGCCCGGAATCTATACCATAACATTTCCAAAATATGTCAATGCCGTCATTGTGGCTTTTATCTGTACGAAACGAAAACCAGATCGGACAACACAAATTGATTCTGCAAAAAACTACATATATCTGTTAGCATATCACGGCTTTTCTGGTTCCAAATCAGGCAAATAATTTACCATTCATTTTTTTTGATTTTTTGTTGTTATAGGGCTTGACACGCTACACCCGTATACTAAACAGTAAACGCATGCAGACAATCTTCGGACAATTCGTTCGTGAAAAGCGCGAGGCGCTGTACGCGCAGAACCCGCGCTATTCACTGCGGAAGGTAGCCGCCCGGGTGGGCATCCAGCCTTCCTATCTCAGCAAAGTCGAGCGAGGGGACCAATCGTCACCCTCAGAAGCGACCATCTTAAAACTCGCGCGCGATCTGAAGGAAGACCCGGATGTGATGCTGGCATTGGCCGGCAAAGTATCCAGCGATTTGCGCGAGGTAATCCGCAAGCGCCCGCAATTGTTCGCCCATCTGATCCGGGAACTGAAGGACGTACCGGACCATGCCGTGCTCAAGATCGTACGAGAGGTCCAGGATGCAAACCGGTAAAGGAGACAATCCATGAACCAGATTCCTTCACTTATCAGTGCGCGTAATCGAGGAAGGCGCAGGTGGTTGAATTCTTCCCTAAAGATTGATCAAGGTCCGGCGCTGGAGATCAAGAAACTGATTCCCGAATTTGAGCGGCGGTCGTTTGGCCTCGCTTGTCCTGATGATTCCAAGACGTGTTTGAACAAACATCTCGACACCATCGTTCGCAAACCAATAGGCGAGAGTGAGGGCTTCATTCCGGTGGGGGTAGTGTCAAAAGACTACGTCCTGATTCCCCACATCGCCGTCTGGAAGGCTGCGACCTCTGCGCTTGAGAAAGCCAAAATTGATCTGACGCAGGTTGATTCCGAAATCGGTCTGACGGAATACGGCGAGCGCATGGCTTTGAGTTTTTATCTCCCGCACGAATATGACCATGATCCAAGCGATGGAAATCCGATGCGCTTAAGGCTTGAGTGCTTTAACTCCGTTGATGGCAGCATGCGCTTCCGGGCGCTGGTCGGATGGTTTCGCCTGGTGTGCAGCAACGGCATGGTTGTCGGAGTCACGAAAGCGGATTTCAGACGCCGGCATTTTGGCGATATGACAATCGCTGACGTGCGACAAGTTTTGAATAAGGGTTTAAGTGATTCCGTCAAAGACAAAGAGCGGATAAAGACATGGGAGAAATTCGAGGTGGCGCCCGAAATTCTTGAAGCATGGATGGAAACCACGCTGTTAAAGATGTGGGGGTTCAAAGCCACTGCGCGCGCCTATCACATTGCGACAACAGGATACGACGCCGAACTTATACCGCCGCTTGATAGCGGCAATCCTATTTATGCAAAAACACGCTATGGCCGCCAGGTGCCAGGCAGTCCCGAGCGAGCGAGCAACGCATTCGACATCAGCCAGATTCTTGCATGGCTTGCCAAGGAGCGTAACGATTTGCAGGAGCAGGTCGAATGGCGCAATCAGATACCCAAGCTCATGGCGAATCTATTAAAGGGATGATTGCTTATCAAAGAGCGCCATGTGGCGGATTTCAGAAAGCCCAGTTGCGAAAGGATGAAGACCATTATGAAACTGCGAAGTCGGAAACAGCGCGATAGATCGCTTACTTTCTTTATAGACTGGCGTCAGGACGGCCAGCGTCGGCGCAAGCGTCTGGTGGGAATCCATGACCGCAAGACAGCGGAAATCGCGTTCGCCGATTTCAAGGTCCGCCATGCCCGCGGACAAGCCGGGCTTCCCACGCAGGAAAATCTTAGTCTCCGGGCCTGCCTCGAAGCGTACTTGGAGATTAAACGCGCAGATGTTGTTCCCAGGCACCTCAAAAATCTCGAAACTTACAAGACGCTCATCTTGGGGCATTTCGGTCCTGACACGCCGGTCATGTCCCTGACTGCTCAAAGCGCCGCGTCATTCAAGACAGCGATGCGCGAGCGGGGCAATACGTCTTCCACAATAAACCGGCGGCTTGTATTCCTTCGCGGGGCAATCCGCAAAGCCATCGCAGACAAGAAAATCTCACACGATCCGCTGGTCGGAGTCGAGAATGCTTCTGACGCGCGCCCGCCAGTTTGGCGTTGGTTGACACATGAAGAAATCGCCCAGCTTTTGGAAGTATGCAGGAATGGCGCGCGGATAAAAGTCGAACGCAAAAACAAGCGCAATTACGAAACGAAGGTTGCAGCGCCTCGTGGGCTTTATCCGCTTGTGCTGTTCCTGCTGAATACAGGCGCTCGCCGAGGCGAAGCGCTGGCAGTGCGCTGGGGCGACGTAGATATGAGCCGAGGGCTTGTGCGCTTGATCGCCACTAAAAAAGCCGCAAGAGGGCGGCGAGCCGAAGCGCGATTTATTCCCTTGAACGCTACATTGAAGGATCTCTTCAAAAGCATGGAACGCGGCGGAGCGACGGATCATGTCTTTCACGTTTCGCTGAATAATCTGCAACGCAAATTTAGCCGCGCCTGCGAATTGGCCAAGCTGGGTCACGTCCGTATGCACGATTTGCGCCATACTTTTTGCTCACACTTGGCGATCAATGCGACACCGCTGACCGTAATCCGGGAACTGGCCGGGCATGAAACGATGCAGATGACTTTGCGCTATGCGCACCTATGCCCAAGTACAAAGGCAGCGGCGGTGGATGGATTGAATCTGGGTGGCGCAAAGGAATCCGCGCGAATACTTCCCGTGAGCGAATTGGCAGGGTAAGAACTCTATGCTTTGCGGGCGCATGGGCGCATTTTGGGCACGCGATGTTAGTACTTGCAGGATAGATTATTGATTCATTAGCACTTACGAGCACATAAAATACGGCTTCCCAAGCTGAGGGTCGCGGGTTCGAGCCCCGTTTCCCGCTCCACAAAAAAACCTTAAAAATATAGCATTCTCTTTATCGCCCATGCGCTATCAACGCAAGAAGATCGGCTATGTCAATAGCGCCGTCTTTGTTGACATCGGCGGCTTCGCGCTGCTCCGATGTCAGACCGGCGGCGCCGCTTAAAAAGGCGTGCAGCAATGCCGCCGGCAGCGTGTAGCTGCCCGTGAAAGTGATCGTCGTCCCGCGATCGAGACTCTGGCTCATCGGATTCGTCAGGGGGAGGTCGAAGCCTGAGAGTAGCTGCCATACGATCTCCACCAGCCCTGTCGGCACGCCGTTCAGGTTTTGGCTCCCTGTGCCGGACGTCACGGCGCCATCGCCGTCGGTGAACACCCACGGCGCGCTGGCGGGCTGCGCCTGCACGATCACCGTGGCGATGTCGCGCGCAATTGTCGCGGTCAGAATCCGGTCGCGGTCCATTGTTACGATCAAAGGGTTGTCAGTTTCATTTCCCGGCGGAACGTCGCCCGTCCAGAGAACGAAGTGATAATTGGCATCCGGCATGGCCGTTAGCGTTACAGTCGTTCCCTGCGGATAGGTCGGCAGGTCCGGATTGCGCGTCACGCTGCCATGCATGGCGAACGCCATCAGCGTATATTCGATCAGCGTGTAAACGCCCGTGAAGGTGGTTACGCCGTCTTTGGCGAGGGTCGCCGTTGTCGGGTTCGGCGCAGGAGCGATATAACCGGGCAACGCGTCCCACGTCAGCGTGATCAGGCCCGTCGCCACGCTGGTGATGACGGATGCGCCCGTTCCATTTCGCATAACCTCGTCGCCGTCAGTGAACGACCACGTGGCGCTGGCGGGCGTCACGTCCACAACGACGGTTCCCGTCAGAATCAATTGCGCGCCTGCGCCTGCGCCGGCGACGTTGCCTGCCCGGTCGCAGACCTGGATGAAGATTTCTTTGAAACCGTTTGGCGGCGAAAAGAGCCAGTTTCGATACGGCGCATAGGTCTCCCATTCCGTCCAGGAAATACCATCCAGGCTGAAGCGCATCGCCTCGGCGCCGGAGCCATTCGCGCCGTCGTTGCTGGAAATAGTGAGCGTGGTCGCTTCGGAGAAGATAATTTGGGCGCCGTTATTCACCGACAGATATACGGTAGGGGCCGAGGCGTCTTGCGTTGAAGACGTTGCGCCGGACCATGCGCCGGGATTGCCCCAGGCATCCTTGGCGCGGACGCGATACCAATAGGTTTGGCCGTCGGTCAGATATTGAATCGTGGCGGAAGGCGCAGAAGTCGCTGTGTCGGCGCTGAGAAGCGGCAAGGCAAAATCGGCGGAATCGTTGACTTGAATCTCATAGATGGCCGCCGTCGGCGTTGGCGCCCATTGCAGGGTGTTCATGGTTCCGCTGGTCCAGCGCGGCAGAGCAAAAATGACCGGAGCGGCGTTGTCCAACACACATGCGGGCGACGGGCCGGGATTGACGAGCGGATTTCCGACCTCGTCGGCAAGGCCGTCCGCCAGCGAGATGGAAACCATGCCGCTAGCGTCGGGATCGCCCACGGTGATCGTAATCGTTGTGGCCGAAGTCGCGTCTCCCGTCAGCGAGACGTTCATCGCGCCCAGCGCCGGCGAGGCGCTCACGATGACTTTGGATGCGTCAAATCCTTCGACCGGTTTGCTGAAGGCTACGCAGAAAACGATGGAATCGAAATTGCCCGGGCTGGGCGTCAAGAGCGCAATGCCGCCGATGACGGTTGGCGGCGACTGGTCACAGGTCCAGATGATTGCGCGCGAAGCGAGATTCACATTGCCGGCAGCGTCCGTACAAACGCCGGCCGGAATCGAAGTCATAAAATCGCCGGAAGCAAGCGGCTGCAAGAGGAATGAATAGGTGTCCGAAGAAACGGCGGCGAAGCCTTGGACGGCACAGTTGGACGTCGCAATCGCAGCGGAGGTGAAGCCAGAGACCGCTTCGCTGAACCGGGCGACCACCTGGATGGGGCCGCCGCTGGTCACGCCGGAAACGCTGGCCGTCAATTCAACGGCCGGCTGTGCCGAATCCAGGATGATCGCGGCGGAAATATCCGCCTGCGAGACATTGCCCGCGCGGTCGCGGAAGCGCGCGCGAACCGTTTGCAGGCCCTCGCCCTGGTCCAAAGCCCAGGGATAGTCCGCCGCCGCCGCATAAGGCGCCCATGCGCTCCAGATCACACCGTCATTGCTGAATTGCATCGCTTCAACGCCCGAAGGCGCCGCGCCCGCGTCGGAGGCGGAGATGGCGAGCGAAACCGTTGTGGCGGAGGTGTATGCCGCGCCGCCGTTGATTGCGATTGTTCCCGAGGGGGGCGTCAAATCCACGGTGACGGAAGCGCTGATGGTTCCGGTGGAGAGATTGCCCGCCGCGTCGCGATATTGCGCCTCGACGGTCTTGGCGCCTTCGCCGGGCGCGAGCGCCCAATCCATCGCCGCCGTGAACGTTGTCCACTCGCTCCATGGATCGCCCGCGTTTCGGGCGCGAACAGCCTTTACGCCGCTGGGATTAACGCCGCCGTCATACGCGGCCAGGGCAAGAGAAACAACGCTCGTTCCTGCAAAGTCCGCGCCGGCGGCGATCGCGAGCGTTCCGGTGGGCGGCGTCGCATCCTGTGTCGAGAAGACGGCGGCCGACCATTCGCCCAAGGTTCCGGTCGTATCGGCGGCGGCCGCGCGATACCAATAAGTCTGGCCGTCCGTTAGATTCTCGAAAGTGACGCTCTGCGTGGTCGCCGGCAGGGTAATGCTAATCATCTCGGGAGCGAAGGCTGCATTCGCGGCAATCTGCGCCACATAGGAAGTCGCGTTGCGCCCGGCGTCCCAGAAGACGGTATTCTGCGTGCCGCTCGTCCAGAGAGGCTCGGGATGCATCTGCGGAATCGTGTGGTCAATGATGCAGCGCGCCGAGGGGCCATCGGACACGAAAGCGTTGCCCGCGAGATCATACACACCGGCGCCAATATCAATAAAGAGATCTCCGTCGGCCTGCGGATCGGAAACCGTGACGACGGCGGTATAGTCGCGCAAGCCGCCCTGCACGCTCGTTATCGCGCCTGCGGCCAGTGTTCCGCTCACGATGATATCGCCGGCGCCAAGCCCAACGACGTCTTCGCTGAATTTCAAACGGAATTGTATGGATGTGCTATGAGTTGGATTCGCCGTTAGGAGAGCGATGCCCATGGGCAGCGTCGGCGGCGTGGTGTCATAGACTCGATCGAGCGTATTGGACGGCGCGTTGGGATTGCCATAAGCGTCTATGCACGCGCCGGAAGTCACTTGCGCAGAAACCGCGCCGTCGCGCGAGGGTTGGAGATTGAATGTGCAGCGCGTTGCGGAAACCGGCGTCAGGTTGCTTGCCACGGCGTTGATGGCTTGGACGCGCAAAAGATCAAAGCCCGTCACTGCCTCTGAGAAATCCGCCGTCACGAGAATCGGCGCCGCGCTGGTCGGATCGGCGGCCAGGGAGATGAGAGCCACCGAGGGCGGCGTGGCTTTGAGCGTGATGAAGGCGGCAAGGTCCTGCTGTAAAACGTTTCCTGCCGCGTCGCATACAGACACATAAACGGTTTTAAGACCGTCGCCCGCCGCCAGGTTCCAGTCGCACGTCGCCGCATAAGGTTGCCAGCCGCTCCAAACAAAGCCGTCATTGCTCAGGCTCATCGAGGTGACACCCGAGGGATTGGCGCCGGCGTCACTAGCCGCGATGGAGAGGAGGACGACTGTATCGCTGCAGAAAGCCGCGCCGCCATTGATCGAAAGCGCGCCCTCTGGGGCCGTGGCGTCCTGCGTCGAAAAAACGGGATCGGACCAATTACCCGCGCGGTCGTGATCGAAATTGCAGCGGACGCGATACCAATAAGTCTGGCCGTCGAGGAGCGATTCGAATACAGCCTGGCATAGGGCGCTCGTCGCGGTGTCCTGCGCCGCTACGCCGGAGGAGAAGTCCGCCGCCGCGCTGATTTGAACCGTATAAGACAGCGCCGTGTCCACCGCGCTCCATGAGACCGTGTTTTGCAGCCCTGCGGTCCAGAGCGGCTCGGCGTTCATGACCGGCGGATTCGTGAACAGGGCGCCGTCCACATAATCTTTCACATTCAGAACGAAGGTTTGATATGCGACCACCGGATCGCACTTGGAGCAAGGAAGCCATGCTTTGATGGTGACGCGGCAGCTGCCGATGTCATCCGGCCTCAGTGTGCCCCACGTCAGCAGTCCGTTCGAGAGATTGATCTCTATTCCCGCCGGAGCGTCCAGAAGCGCATAATTCGGCGGATACGTGTCGCTGTCGCTGGTCTTCTTGCCGTCCTGAGCGGTTTGAATCTGATAGGTGTAGGTCGTTCCGGCCAGAACGTCCAAATCCGGCTTGGAAACGAACCACAGTTTGGCCGGCTTGGCTTCGGGCTGGTCCGCGACGCGGATATCGAAAGTTTGGGACGTGGCGGCGCCGCGCGCGTCCAGCGCCTGGATCGTGACAATGTTATAGTTGGGCTGCCCGGTCTGCGGCGTCCAGGTAACGAGCCCGCCGGAAGTGATCGTCATGCCGTCAGGCTGCTGGATCAGCTGAAGACCGAGAACGTCGCCGTCCGGATCATAAGCGCTCACGGCGTATTGATACTCGCTGCCGTAAACGGCGGTCCTGCCGGGAGTGGATGTGAAGATGGGAGGATTATTGCCGTTTTCATTCAGGAGCAGGAAGGCGCCGGTATTCGTCACAGCGCCCTGCACGTCGCGCATTTCGCTCTGCGATCCCGTAGAAGAATCATCCATAACTGCCAGCGAGAATCTGGGAGCATTGGATTGCGCCAGGAGTTGATCGAAAGCGGCGCTGGCGATACGGCGGCGCTGCTCGCTTCGGCCCGCTTTGATAAGCTCAATGGCCTGCTGCGCCAGCGACGTGATCCGCCACGCTGGCAGGTCCGTTGTGAATTGCGAGTCTTGGATTGAGGATTGCGAATCCCCGAGCGCTAAAGTCTGCGCCTTCAGCTGCGAGGCTCGCGCCCGCCAAAGCCCGGCAATGGCTTGTTCGGCGTCAAGCAGATCGAGCATCGCGGCGGGCGAGCCGCCGCCGGATAAGGCAATGAGCGGCGCGTTAGCGGCTGGAGCGTTCAAGACGCCCTGCGCGTATTGCTTCATGACCGCCGACATATTTAAGCGAGCTTCGGCGGAGGAGGACGTGCTTTTGATCGCCGCGACGCCGATGCGATAGGTCTGGCTGAGAGCCAGTCCGCTGAGAACCGCCCAGTTTTGCGAGGGGGCGGCGGAAAGCGAATGATTGTAGCCCTCGCTTTGAGGCTGATCGCTCCATAGGACGGTGTATCCCAGGATGTCCGGATCGTTGACGCGATCCCACACAACGTGGACCTCGCCGTTGATCGCGGCCACCTGCACGCCCGTTACAATCGGCGGGGCGTCGGTGTCGGGAATGTAGATCGTCTGCGGTGAGAAAACAAACAGCGGCGCATGGCGCCCGTCATTGATGCTTGCCGCGACCCAATAGTATCCGGCGGCCATCGGTGAGGTCGCGAGATCGAACGCAAGCGTGCCGGTCGTGCCGCTTCTGTCTTCCAGGATTTCGCCGGAAAGCGGAATCAAGGCGCCGCTCTTGTCGGGTCTTGACGCCAGGAAAATCGAAACCGTGGTATTGTCTTCGGCGTCCTGTCCGAGCCATTGGATGTTGATGGTCTGGCCGTCGCAAGCATAGTTGAGAATGGAAAGCGTCGGAGGCTCATTCGGCGCGAGCGCTTCGATGACGTAGTCACCCAGAGTTTCGGGATACAAGATGCGGACGCTATGGACTCCGCCTTGGGCGCTGGGGACAAGGTAAGAGGCGTCGCGCGCGTCCGTGTTTGCGCGATAGTAGGCATAGCGGCCTTCCTCGCCGAAAACCCATGGGGAATTTTCCGGCGTATAGACGCTGCCATCCGGCGCCACCAGATGAAACGCCGGATTGCCATCGGGATTCTCATAATGCAGGCGGATGAAATACTGCGTCCCCGAGGTCAAATCTCCGGCGGTTATCTCTTCGGTGGAAAGGAGAATGGGCGCATCGGCTGCGCGCGGAAAGGCGGCGGCGGCAGCGAGGCCGCCATTCACGAGGGATGGCGAAAGCGCGGCCCTCGCGACGGTCACATGGCGAACCGTAACTCCCGGATCGGAGCGGAAGGTTTCGCTGACGCGATTCCAGTTGATCATAGCCCGCATTCGCATCGCAGACACGGCGGGAGCGTTGGCATTCGCGTCTGACAGGGCGCCGCCCGAGGATGCCGCCAGCGATGGGAGGGCGCTTGGGGGCATGGCCACCCAACGGTCATGCGCCTGGCGCCAGGGATGAACCGGATCGGCATCGGATTCCACATGAATGTCGAACGGCCCCTGCGGCAATCCGATCTCCCAGTCTATCCGCACCTTCGGCGGGCACCACGAGTCCCAGTCATCGCAGCACGGATAAGGAATTCCGTGCCAATGGCACCAGTCCCAATCGGCGCAATAAGGGAGGCATGGAAACAGCTGGAGCATGAGGTAGCCATAGAGCGTGGCTTGCGTGATTTTATATCGGGTCATCAAGGATCCGTCATTGGTTGGCTCGGAGTGCGTCTTGACGCCAAGTTCCACTTCGCCGAATTTCAGCGCGCCGATGAGAGGAATGGGGGCGGGAACCGCCAGCGCGACCCTGGCATTGACGTCGAGGTCCTGTTCCGTGATTTTCAGATGCGCGCCAGCGGCCTGGCAGATATCATATCCCCAGATCGAAACCCCCAGGACGCCATCGGCGAGGAATCCTTTTTCCGGACCCGTGCAAGTCAGGCGCGCCTTGACATCGCCGAGTTTGATGACGTTCAACAGCGAAGTGTAGCCGCCGACCTCCACGACGCCGTCGCAACTGAACATGCCATAGCCTTCGATATATAAAATGGGAACATCCGCTTTCAAGATGGGCAATTTCACCACCGGACCGCCCGAGACTCCAACGATCCCGCGGAACGTCAGCGGAGGCGTGTATTCCTTGCCGTTAAGGATTTCGGTTCGGCGCTGTATATTATCCACTTCGCCATAGAAGCGCTTCCAGAAAAAGCCGGGAACTCCGGCAACCGGCGGCTGCGTGAGCGGCGGAAACACGACGTCAAACGCCAGGCGGTTCAGATCGCCTTCTGCGATCTCAAACATCGCATGAACGCCGCCCTTGACAATCAGCAAGTCCACCCATAGCCCGGTCTCTCCCTCCAGGATGTCATCGTTTTCGTTGTAGCGCATCAGCATGTCGCCCAACTTGAAATTGGAGATGGGAATGGTCCACCAGCCGACGTTGCGGATTTTCTCGGCATGGACGTGGCGGCCGCTGATCGTGTTTTCCGGCGCTTTATATTTCAGCGGGGCGTCGGAGTGCTTCGGCACGTGATAGATCATTCCGGGACAGAACAATTCCCGGTTGTGAGAAGGGGTGTCATCGCCGGTATTCCAGTCGTGCGAATACGATTCGGGAATGCGCTCCACATAGGAGTCTTCCGATTGGTTGTAGAATTTGTCAAATCCCGTCTTGACGCCAGCCAGCTCGTATTGCCCGTATTGCAGCGTCTCCAAAAAGTCGTAGTAATCTCCCGTGATAAGGATATGGTGGACCTGAATTTCCTTGGGCGGCAACGGAGGGCGGCTGTTGGCAAGCGTTTTGACGCCGCGCAGATAAAGGCCCCCGGGCTTGTTGTCCGCGGTCCAGCCGTCGGGCTTGGCATTCCAGAACTGGCCCAGCCCCGGAGATTCGATCGTTGACTTGACGCTTACTATCTCCACGCCGTCTTTGATCTTCATCCAGTCGAGCATCCGCGTGGCCGCCACTTCCCATTCCATTCCGAGAAGATTGAATTTCGATCCATTGGGAACATAGACGCCCGTCGCATCGTAGTACGCGGAAACATCGAATGACTTTGCTCCCTGGATGCGTTTGCCGTGGTCAGTGTTGTAGTCATAGGCATACGTGACCGTGGCTGTGACGCTGGGGCCGCCGTAGCTGTTCAAGGCGCCGCCGCCGAGCTTCACGTCAAGATCATTGGCCTTGAAGGAGACGCCCGGACTGAGGACGAGGCCGCCGGCGGATTTGATGTATTTGATGTTTGTGAAAGAGAAGCCGCCCACATGAGCCGGCTGGGCGCTGGGCGCGATCGAGCCGAATTCCAGGCTGTCATTGTAATGGATTTGGATATTCTTCAGCGTGTAGTTGATCGCGCCGCCGCCGGAGAAGTTCGTCGCTGCCTGGCCGATGGCGATGCCGTCTTTGCTGAAGACGCAATTCGACAGATTCAAGACGCGCCATGCCGCGTCAGCGTCGTGGACGGAGAAATTTGCCGAAGCAAACCGCAATCCGCTGTTGACCACGCCCACCGAAAGATTGCTAACCCGGAAGCCGCCATAATCGCACGAGGCGCCGGCATCGCACTTCAGGTCGTGCGCATCCGTGTAAAGAGTCTTGATGCTTACGTTCGTAACGCCGGAAATATCGCTGAAAGATTTGACTGTCAATTCCCAGCGGCTCGCTTCCTTCTTGGGCCGCGCGCCGTTTGAAGCGATGTCAATGGAGGCGCCTGCGATGGCGATGCCCAGCGCGTTGTTTGCGAACGTGATCGCGGTATGAGAGATGAGCAGATCGCTGAACGCGACGTCCTGCGGATTGAGATGCATCTTGACGCCGTCTATCGAATGAATGCCTGTGTCCTGAAACTGCGCCTTATTAAAGGCCAGCGATTCGCCCATGTAGGTGAAACCGCCGGCGGCGCATTCCTCCGCGCCGCCCGATGCCAGCGTGATGCCGCTTAGATTCACCGAAGTGTCGAGATAGGCGCCGCTGACGGCGCCCGAGGAAATGCGGATGCGATCCTTGTCATGCTGCGAGGCGGTGAAGTCCACCTGCAAATCGCCGCCGCAGGTGAAGAGCCCTCCGCCCAGGTCCAATATGGCGCCTGCGCTGACGATGGGGGCGCTGAATTTCAAGCCGGTGATATTATTGTCCAGGCGCCATGAGGCGACGCGGGCGGCGGCAAGTTGGAAACAATGCGCCCCGAATTGATATTGAAGCCCGATCCGGCCCGGAGGAGTTTCGAGGGTGTAGCTTCCCGCCATGAAGGCGCAATCGCCGCTCTGCAATGTGCCCTTCTTGACGAGGAGATCGTGAATCGTGACATGGTTATCAACGCCCGAATAGCCCGAATTGCCGAGCGACATGCGGCTCTCCGCCGTGCCATGGATCGCGCCGTCCCAGAGTCCGCCGTTTCCAAGCGCGAGGCTGGGGCCGATCTGAATTTGTCCGCTGTCGAACGAGACTTGCGAAGCATTGGCCTGAAGGCCGCTCAGCGCAAAGGTCGTGGCGTCGGCCAGCCCCGTTATGGCGCAATCGCCGAACAGGATTTTCGTATCGGTGATCGAAGCGCCGGAGAATGCCGTGGCCAGCCCCCCGGCGCACGTCAAGGCGCCGGCGGCATGGAAGGTTTTATCCGGCAGAATCCACAGATCATGCAGCGGGTCCAGTGCGAGCTCGGCATTGAGCGAGATCGTCGCGGAGGCGACGTCCAGGCGGTCCGCAATAGAATTGAATGAAATCGCATTGAGCGTCATCGGCCTGCCGTCCACGATAAAGGTTCCGCC
>JAPLSP010000477.1 GCA_026398575.1 Candidatus Sumerlaeota bacterium
AGAGCCCGGGCCGGCGCCGCTTTGAGTCCGGCTGTGCGCCAGAGCGTGGCCAGGCTGATGGAATCGTTGCCGCAGGTATTGTAGCCGTAGATGTTGAAGACCTTCACCGGATCGCCGAGTTCATTATTGTCCCCGGCGGAATGATGGCGATTCTGGATTTCCTGAAACCAAAGCGCAAAGGCTTTGTCAGCGTCGCTCATGCCGGGCACGACCGCCGAGGAAACGATCTCCGCTGTGCTGCGATAGACATTGCGCCCATTGGAGAGCCACGGGGCGATGATGTCCGTCTGGCCCACGTTTTCCATGCGGACCGACCGATTGGACTCCCAGCGCTGGAGCAAGGCGCCCTCCCGCGCGATCCCGCATCCCATCGGCGTGCGGCAATTCCGCCCATCCATGGCGCCGGCCTGAATGACCTTGTAGGTGTGCGTGTATGCGTGCGCGTCAGCCTGCTGCCCGGTTGTGATTTCCTTGGCGTGTGATTTCTTCACGTCGGCCGGGTCAGTGTTGGTTGCCCACGGCTTCAGGGCATCCTCGGCGCGGGCTATTGGCGTTAGCGCGGGCGTTAGTGCGAGCGCGAGTGTCGTCGCAATGAGTATCGGCCCTACGAGAAGGCAAGCATTACGCATTGCAGGGGCTCCCGGTGTTGGATGGTTGGCACGCCGCTGATTGGCCTCAATCATGTTCATCCTCCTCCAAACATACAAGCAAGCAGTAAGCCCGCGCATGAGCGGCGTGTGCGAAAATCATGTTGCTTTGGCGATTAGGGCAATTCTTATGCATGGGAATGTGGCGTCTTTGGGTGCTATCGCGGCTCGCAAAGGTCGGCGGGGACCAGGGCCAGGGAGGTTTGGATGGGGTATTCGCAGGTGCAGCCGGCGCTGCTTTCGGGGATCAGGACCATGCCGCCGGCGGGGATGATGCTGATGTAGCAGCCGGGGCGCGAGACGGTGGTCATGGGGAAGTTGGCGCCCGTGGCCAGGTCGAAGAGGTAGGGGAGTTTTTCTTTGGCGAAGCGGGTGAAGACGCAGAAGCCGGAGGCGGAGACGGTGGCGCATTTGGGGCCTTTGTGCCAGACCCAGCCGTCGTGCGGTTTGCCGTCGGCGAGTTTGACGGCGAAGCCGGGGCCGTAAACGATGGCGCCTTCGCTACGGGTCGCTGCGCTCCCTCCGCTACGGCTGATGGCGGGGACGATGGCGGGATGCTGGATTTGTTCGCCGTGGTCGCCGGTCAGGATTTTTTCATAGTCCGGGGTGAAGGTCTGGCGCCAGCGTTCGGCGCCGTTGGTCCAATCAAGGGCGACCATGTCGTATCGCAGGCGCTGGGTCTTCTCGACCGGGATATATCGCGATCCGGTCAGCAGGAGCGTTCCCTCGGCGGCGCTGAGATAAAGGATGTGATGCATGTTGCGCAGGTCCACGGAGACCTGCCAGGCTTTCTTGCCGGAGGCGGCGTCGAGCGCGACGACGCGGCAGCCTTTGCCCAGAAGGTCGGCCAGCGTGATGCGGCCATCGGCGTCTTTGAGCGTAGCGGGATCGTCGCTCTCGACGAAATACAAGCGCCCGCCCGCCGCTGCCAGCGTCGGATTGATGACCGCGCCGGTGGGTTGATAGGTCCAGCGCGCGGCGCCGTCGCTGGCGCCGAGGCAGAAGAGGCGCAGGCTGGTGACTACGGGCTGGAAGTTGCCCCAGACCATTTTTTCGACGGACTTATCCTGCCGGCGGACGTTGGCGCCGGGTTGCGCGACGCTGCCGAACAAGCGGTCGCCATCGAGGGCGAGGTAGCCCCATTCTTCGCCGCTGCGGGCGTCCGGGGGCGTGAAGGTTTTGCGTTCCGTTCCAGTGCGCGGGTCCAGTACGAGGCACTTGCCAGCCGCCGCAAGATAGAGCGCATCGGCGCCTGCGGCCATGTTGCCGCAATTCTTCAGCGCGATGGTCCGCGCCGACTCCGGTTCGTTGCGTTCCCAGAGGATCGCGCCGTTGTAGGCGTCCACGGCTGCGATATAGTTGTTGCCGGAGACGAACAGCCGTCCGTCTTTATAGAGTGGCGCCACGGTCTTCTTGTGGCGGTCAATCATGTTGCGCGGCCCGGGCAGTCCGAACCACGCCACGCTCAGGGGCTGATTGCGGATAATCACGTCTTCGCTGCACGCGGTATTGCCCGGTCCGGCAAAAAAATGCGTCCATTCGCCCGCGCCGGGCAACGCGCCACGACGCGCGGCCTCGGGGAGTTCCTTGATCGGATCGAGGCCGAACGCGGTCCAGTCGGGAACGGCGCTCGGCGTGGCGGCGGCTTCGAAAGCGATCACGCCTCCCGCGGGACGCAGGACGCGAAGCAGATCATCCTTGCGCGCGCGCTGTTCCTCAGGCGAGAGCGCGCGAGTCAGCACGATCAGGTTCGCGCAATAAGGCGTATAGGGAAGCCCGCGCCGCCAGTCCAAGGTGTGCATGGTGGCCTGGGCTGCGCTCAGGCCCGCGCGAGACAGGCGCGCGCGCGCGGCGCTGACCTTCGTGGCGTCAGACTCGACGCCGATCACCTGCGCGTGTCCGCTTGCCGCGAGCCGTTCCACCCATTCGCCATCGCCGGCATCGAGCACGAGGCAATAGCCGTGCTCGGCCTGGGCTGCGGCCAATAGCGCTTTGGCTTTTTGATCCGCCTGCACATCCGCTTTCCTTCGTACGATAGTTTTACCGCTCTCAAGCCCCGCCGCCGCAGGCTTTGCCGGCTTCAGAGACTCGGGACCGAAGCAGTAGATTTTTCCGTCGTCCGTCGAGATCAGCAGCCGTCCCTCGCAGATGGCCATCCCCTCGGCCCGCCCTTCCACCGCCGTCTCCCACTGCGGCTTCCCAAGGTCGGGATCGAACGCGCGGACCCATCCCTGGCCGGCGACGAAGATCATGTTCTGTGCCATTGTCATTGTCATTCCATCTTTGCAGGGAACGGTCCATCGGGGCGCCTGCTTGTGCTTCTCCATCAGGTCGCGGCGATTCAGCGCGCTGAGGGATTTGTCGCTCAACAGGTAAGCGACGTCGCCATTGACCAGCAGTTGCCGCCCTGTGGCGCGCAACAGTTTCTCGTTCGACTTCGCGTCATAAAAGTGAATCTGCCCGTCTTCGCTCGGACCAGTGGCCAGCTGGTCCTCGACCACAAGGGCGAAGCAACCGCCGGTAAGGTCCAGCCCCCAGGGCTCGTTCTTGCCCAACTTCACGAGGCTTTTGCCGTCGCTGCGATCCACGGCGCGAAAAGGCGTGCGTCCGGTCGGTAGGAACAAGCGCGTGGGCGTGGCCAGCAGATAGCCTTGAAGCGGGACGTCCAGCGCTTCGCGATAAACCGTCCTGCCGTCCTCGGCGCGCAGGGCGCAGAGGAAGGCGTCTTTCGGCGGGAAGAGACCCGCGCCGAAGTACACGATTCCATTTTCGACCACGACGCCGCAACGCACCGGCCATCGCGATATCATGCGATTGTTGCCCGGCAGTCTGCGGTCGGACGGGCCGGCCGGCGCCTTCCAGATCAGGCGTCCGCTGGCCGCGTCGAGACAATAAACATTGCCGTCGTCCGAGCCGGCGTAGAGGCGATTCCCGGACAGAGCGGGCGCCATACGCACGGGACCTTCCGTGACGAAACTCCAAAGAATCTGGCCGTTACTCGCATCGAGACAAACAACGGAGTCATCCGCCGAGGAGCCATAGTAAAGCCGTCCCGACATGCCGGTGACGTGATAAGCGCGATCATAGGTGAGGCTGGGTTCGAGCTTGTCCGAGGCGGCGGAAATATTGCGCTCGGCGGGCGCGGGCCAGGCGGGAGTGGGGGGATGCGCCGGGGTGTGCGTCCAGAGAGATGCCAAGGGCGCTTGCAGCCTCTCTCGCGAGACTCCCGAGCGCTGTGAGTTCCCGCGAAACGCCGGCCAGCCGCGCAGATGATCAATGCGCGCCGCCAGATCGGCTGTGTCATGGGTGAGGCGCGCCAGATCCGGTTCTGTTTCGTTTGCCTTCTTCCGCTCGACTAACGCTCGCTCCAGAGCGGCAAGCCGCGTGGATTGGCTCTCCAATTCTTTCGCGAACTCGCGCTTGCGCGCATCGTCGGAAAGGCCGGTCAGGCGCTCGGTCAGGAGCTCCAGGGTGAGCCGGCGAGGGCGCGTGAGGCGCGCAAGGTCGGGATAGCGATCTTTCACAGAGGCGCGCGTGGCGAGGACATGATTCACCTGCGTTATCGCGTCGCCGTACAACCCCACCCAGGCAGCCGCGTCATTGCTTTTGGCTGAGGCCAAGCCTCTTGCCATGGTATCATATTCTGTGCCATAGGGCCGTAAATCTTCCAGGAGCGTTGGCATTGCGGATTGCGCCGCCGTCGCCGGATTTTTCTGAAGCAAATCGAGATGGCGCCATTTGGGCAGATCGGTCTCGGCGCGCTCGCACTCGCCGGGGAAGTCTTTTTGTATCTGATTCCAAAGCCTTCCGGCATTTGCGGTGTCGTCCTCAATCTTTAGAATCGCCTGGCCGCTTTTCGCCGCCGAATCGCTGATACCCGCCCAAACCTCCAGGCGTTGGTAGCGGCCATCCAGGTTGAAGACGGCGCGGTTCTCATCGGTCGCCAGCAGTCCATGCTTATAGACCTTTCCTTTGATGCTCAGCGGTTTGCCTTTGGCATCCTTGTCACGAAGCAGCGCGTCCTTGCCTGTGGCGCTTACGACGGGCGCCAACTGTTCGAGAGGCGCCGTCGCGCCATCATTGGCCGTCAGCACGCCGTCGGCCCAAACCGCATTGGCCCAGTCGGTCTTTGGCGCCGAAGAAGCCACGAGCGCCAAACGCAGGACGTCGCGCACGTCTATCGAAATGCGGAGCGCTTCATCTCCCGCTGACAGCGGTTTGCCTGCATACGGCTTGAATTGCGATTGCTTCTGATACTCTTGCGACACGCGTCGCGTCAGCAGAACAGTTTCAGCCCAGTTGGCGCGTTTGATGTATATATCTACCGACGCGGAGTTCGTTGTCGCGGCCTGCAAAGCCGATGTCGCGCCCGCCAGTAACAGGGCGGCTAAAATGCACGAGATAAAACGTGGAAACATTGATGCAAATTCCATAATGCAAAATGAAAAATGAGAAATGAGAAATGTAAAATGACGTAGGCCTCAAAAGAGTTGCGCTATTTCGGAGTTTGGGCAGTGTCGAAGACATCCCTGACCGCTTCAAGGTATCCCAACTTATTCACCGTGTCCGGCTCCAGGTAGCTGCCTTCGGTCCATTCATTCCATGAGTTGATCGTGAAGACGCGCTCGGAGGCGGGGCGCGCGGCGAGCAGGGCCTTCATTTCGATCAGCGCGCCTTTGAAGGCCGCCGGAGTATTGCCGGTCAGGATGGAGCAGTAGGGATAGCCCTTGTTCTCGAACGGTCCGGATTGGTCGGTGCGCGGACTTGAATCCCAGCCCATGCTGACGTTGGGATAATAGGGGACGCCGTACATCGTGAAGGCCTTCTTCGCGTAATCAAAATACGATTTCTGCAACTGCTCATACTTGCCCGTCGGGAATCCCTGGATCACCGCGTGATGAACCCAGACGTAGGAGCCGACGGTGTCATAGCCAAGGCCCTTGACGACCTCGACCGGATTTTTCGCGGCCTTCTCGCCCGGCAGTATCGTCCGCCCCCACATCACCGCGTTGAGGTGCAGTCCCGGGAATCCGGCGGCTTTGGTTTTTTCGCGGAATCGGTCCAGCGCGGCGCGCGTGGCCTGAATCGAACCGAAAATCTCGATCAGCTTCGTCTGGTCATAAACGGAGAAGTAGGGCTTGCCGTCAATCATCCAGTGCGAGGTATGCTTGAAGTAGATCTTGATGATGTAGTCAGTCATCTTGTCAAAAGTTTCGGGTGAAATTTTTCCGGGATAAAGCAATTGATGCGGCTTGTTGAGGTAGGCGGGATGGATTTCCGTCCAATCGTGATTGGCCCACATAAGCGCAAATTTCATCCGGTTGTTGTTCGCCGCTTTCATGAAGCCTTGCTCCAGACCTCGTTCGAGGAAGAGGCCGTCTTCATAATAATACCAATCGAAGATGAATGCGTCTATGCCATGGTCCGCCGCCGCGTCAATCTTTTGCGCCATTTGCTTGGGGTCCGATTCATCGGTGTATCCCCACAGCGGGACGTTGGGCTGATGATGTCCCTCAAACCTTGGCTTGGCGGTTTTCACCAGTTTCCATTCGCTCCATCCGGCGCCTTTGGATTTCTGATTGCGCGCATCGCTGGGATGATAATTTGGAAAATAATAGATGCCAATCTGTGGCCGCTCGGGTGCCGCGGCTTCGCTATTGGCGGCCAAAGCCATTCCTGCGATCATGGCCCCAAACCAAAAAACGACGTTTCTCATCCTTGGACTCCTTAGTAGTGTTCAAGTAGAACCGCCCAATGTGCGCAAAACTGTGGCGCGCAAGTCAAGCGGTTTGCGCGGCTGGTTCATTCGGGCTTGATTCCGCGCCCATTCGTCTGAGACGCTGATCCCAGCATCACGCGCATGAATATGACGCTGAATATGCCATAACTATGAAAAGGGAGAAAAAGATGGAGACCAAGTCCGGACTCACGATTCTATCAAAAGCCAAGTACGACGCCCTCGCGCTGGGCGCCCTGGTGCATCGCCTCGATCCCGGCGTTGTGCCCCTGCACCGCGCCTCGCACTTCGACGTTCACGTTTCGGGCGGCGAATACAACCCGATCAACGCCCTGTCGGAATGCTTCCGCCTCAAGACCGCCGTCGCTTCGGCCATGCCGAAGTATCCCATCGGCGAAGTGGTCAAGTGGCGCGTGCGCGCCGCCGGCGTTGACGGCATCTATAAGGAAATGGATCACGACGGCGTGCGCGGACCCAACATCGCCACCGTCTATAGCGACCGAGGCCAGGGCGTGCGTCCTCCGGTGGTTTTCTATAATCGTTCCAATGAAGCGGCCGCCTATCTGAAGCCCGGCGATTTCAACTGGGCCGAAATCTTCGGCGCCGGCGTCAAGTGGGTTCATTCGGGCGGCATCTTCGCCTCGCTGTCGGCCACCACGTCGCAGGTCATCATCGAGATGCTCGAAGCCGCGGGCAAGGCCGGCACGATCCGCTCGGTGGACCTGAACTACCGCGCGAAACTTTGGGCGCCGCTCGGTGGCAAGGAGCAGGCCCAAAAAGTCATGCGCGAAATCGCCTCGAAAGTGGACGTCCTCATCGGCAACGAAGAAGACATGCAGACCGCGCTCGGCATCAAAGGCCCGGACGTCGCGGCTAAAAAGTCCAGCCTCGACACCGACAGTTTCTTCGCGATGATTGAAGAGGCCGTCAAGCAGTTCCCGAACGTCAAGGCCGTGGCCACGACGCTGCGTCACGTACATTCGGCCAACCGCCATACGTGGAGCGCCGTCCTGTGGCTCAAAGGCCAGCGGTTTGTCGCGCCGACCGCCGAACTCGACGTGCTCGATCGCATCGGCGGCGGCGACGGCTTCGCGGCAGGCCTTATTTATGGTTTGCTTACAGACCGCACGCCGGAAGAAGCGCTCCGCCTCGGCTGGGCGCACGGCGCTATGCTGACCACGTTCCCAGGCGACACGACGATGGCCACGCTGGAACAAGTCGAGTCCTTCGCCAAGGGTGGCGGCGCGCGCGTTCAGCGTTGAGTTTGGTGGTTGCGGACATACATGATAATGGGAGGGCCCAATCATGGCATTGAAGAGTGTCATATCTTTGTGTCTGTGGATTGGGCCTTTTTTTATTGCCCAGTCTCTGTCTCTGGCTCAAACCGAGGCAGCGCTTCCCGTAGGCGCCAAGGCTGTCTGGGATATCGCGAAAGCCTGGCGCGAGAAAACGCCCAGCCGCGAGAGCGTTTGCATCAACGGCTTGTGGCGCTGGCAGCCGGCGGCGGGGGAGGCGGGCGCTGTACCCGCGGACCGATGGGGATACTTCAAGGTTCCGGGGAGCTGGCCGGGGATCACGGACTATATGCATAAGGACTGTCAGACGGTCTATGCGCATCCCAGTTGGAAGGGCGAGAAGCTGTCCGGCGTCTCCGCCGCATGGTATCAGCGGGAGATTGCGATTCCCGGCGATTGGGGCGGGCGGCGCATTTCGATCAGTGTCGAATATCTGAACTCGTATGCCGTGCTCTATGTGGACGGCGCCAAGGCCGGCGAGATGCGGTTTCCGGCGGGCGAGGTGGATATCACCAAGATGTGCCGGCCCGGCGGCAAGCATGTTCTTAGCATGTTCGTCCTGGCCATGCCGCTCAAGGCCGTCATGCTCTCCTATAACGACACCGCTTCGGCTCGGCAGGTGAAGGGTTCGGTCGCGCGGCGCGGCTTATGCGGCGACGTCTATCTCGTCGGCGCGTCGGCGGGGCCGCGCATTGGCGACGTCAAAGTGGATACCTCCGTGCGCCAGTGGGAGATAGCGTTTGACGCCGCTCTTGATGGCCTAGCCTCGGATGCGCAATATATCCTTCGCGCCCAGATTTTTGACAACGACCGAAGCGTTGGCGAATTTGCGAGCAAGGCCTTCCGGGGAAGCGATCTCAAGGAGGGGCGGTTCGCATTCACGGAAAAATGGAAGCCCGAAAAACTTTGGGACCTTCATACTCCGCAAAATATGTATCGTCTGAATCTCACGCTGCTGGAGGCCGGCGGCAAGGTTCTGGACGCCGCCCTGCCCGTGCGGTTCGGTTTCCGTGAATTCTGGATTAACGGACGGGATTTTTTCCTGAACGGCACGCGCATCCACCTTTCCTCCGTCCCGATAGACAATGCCCAGGTCGGCGCCGCATGGACGAACTATGAGGCGGTCCGAAAAAGCCTGGACCAGCTCAAAAGTTTCGGCATCAATTTCGTCTATACGCACAACTACGGATGCGAACCCGGCACACACTTGGGTTTTACGGAGTTATTGCGCGCCGCCGATGACGCCGGAATGCTCGTCTCTTTCTCCCAGCCGCACTTCAGCCAATATGAGTGGAAGGCGCCGGACGCCGATCAGAACAATAGCTACGCGCGTCATGCCGCGTTCTACGTCCGAGTGGCTCAAAACCATCCTGCGGTCGTGGCATACTCGATGAGCCACAACGCTACCGGATACGCTGAGGACATGAATCCGGACATGATTGACGGCCTCAAGGAAGTGCGCGATCAATGGGCGATGAACAACGCCAAATCAGCGCTGAGGGCCGAGGCGATTGTAAAGCGGATGGATCCCGGACGCATTGTCTATCATCACTCCTCCGGCAACCTGAGTTCGATGCATACGATGAACTACTACGCCAATTTCGTCCCCATCCAGGAGCAATCCGACTGGTTCGAACACTGGGCGACGAAAGGCGTCAAGCCGGTGTTCACCTGCGAATACGCCGTTCCGTTCACGTGGGACTGGACGATGTATCGCGGGTGGTATCAGGGCAAGCGCGAGTTCGGCAGCGCCGCGGTTCCATGGGAATTCTGTCTGGCGGAATGGAACTCGCAGTTTCTCGGCGACCGCGCATTTCAGATCAGTGAAGCGGAAAAAACAAACCTGCGCTGGGAGGCCAAACAGTTGCGCGATGGCAAGCTCTGGCATCGCTGGGACTATCCCAGCGACGTCGGTTCGAAGGGCTTTGACGAGCGCTATCCGGTGATTGCCGCATATCTGACGGATAATTGGCGCGCCTTCCGCACGTGGGGCGTCTCGGCGACCTCGCCCTGGGAGCACGGGCACTATTGGAAGTTGCGCGAAGGAGTTGATAAAGGCCGCAAGGAACTCAAGACGGATTGGGAGCAGTTGCAGCGCCCCGGCTTCAGCGCGGATTTCCTCGATCAGCGATACGAGCGGATGGACCTGGCCTTCGAGCCTGCGGATTGGATCGCGACACCGGCGGCGCAGGCCGTGATCCGCAACAATCGTTCGCTGCTGGCCTATATCGGCGGCAAGCCGGAGGCATTCACCAGCAAAGACCACATCTTTCGACCCGGCGAGACCGTTGAAAAACAGATTATCCTCATCAATGACTCACGCGAGACAGTCATGTGCAATTGCCAATGGGGCGCCTTTCTGCCGACGAAAATCACCGGACAAAAGACAGCGCATGTGGAGCCGGGCGAACAAAAATATATTCCCCTGCGCATTGAACTGCCGGCGGACCTGGCGCCGGGCCAATATGAGCTGAAAGCCTATATCGTTTTCAGCACCGCCAGCAACGTCGAGACCCAAACCGATTCGTTTATCTTCCATACGCTTCCGACGCGGCCCGCGCCTTCGCAGGTGAGCGCCAAGATTGCGCTCTTCGATCCCAAAGGCGAGACGGGCAAGTGGCTGGACGCGATGGGCGTTCGCTGCCAGCGGGTGGAGGCGAACGCCGACTTGCAGGGATATGATGTCCTCATCGTGGGTAAATCCGCTCTCACCGCCGAAGGCGCGGCGCCGGATATCTCGCGCGTCCGCGACGGCCTGAAGGTGATTATGTTCGAGCAGACGTCGCAGGTTCTGGAGAAACGATTCGGCTTCCGCGTGCAGGAATACGGTCTGCGGCAAGTCTTCAATCGGACGCCGGATCATCCGCTCATTGCGGGAATCGCAGAGGAGCAACTTCGCGATTGGCGCGGAGAGGCAACCCTTTTGCCGCCGCGCCTTAAATACGAAACGAAGCCCGGGTACGGCCCGATCATTCAATGGTGCGGCATCCCGGTCACGCGGGTTTGGCGTTGCGGCAGTCGCGGCGCCGTCGCCTCCGTCCTCATCGAAAAGCCCGTTCGCGGCGATTTTCTGCCGATCCTCGACGGCGGCTTCAGCCTTCAATACAGCCCGCTCATGGAGTGCCGCGAGGGCAGGGGAGTGATCCTGTTTTGCCAGATGGACGTGACGGGACGCACGGAGACCGATCCCGCGGAGGAGGCTTTGTCGCGCAATGTGCTGCGATACATTGCCGACTGGAAACCGGCGCCGAAGCGAAAGGCTCTCTATGCAGGCGATCCAGCCGGAAAGGCTTGGCTGGAAAAAGCGGGCGTATCCGCCGCCGCTTATGAAGGCGGCGATATTTCGGCGGATCAAGCGCTGGTGGTGGGGCCCGGCGGCGGACAGAAGCTGGCGGGGAACGCGGCGGCCGTCAAGAAATGGCTGGACTCAGGCGGCGCGTTGCTGGCGATCGGACTCGATGAAGCCAATGCGAACGCCTTCCTGCCGTTCAAAGTCACGATGAAGAAAGCGGAACACATTGCCACTTTCTTCGAACCTTTCGGCATGAATTCCCCGATGGCTGGAATCGGACCGGCGGACGCGCACAACCGCGACCCGCGCAACTTGTCTCTTGTATCAGGCGTTTCGAGAGAAGGCGCGATCATTGGAGACGGCGTCATGGCCAAGGCCGGAAGCGTCAACGTCATCTTCTGCCAGCTCGCGCCGTGGGAGTTCGATCCTACAAAGCAAAGCGTCAAGCGGACCTTTCGCCGAGCTTCCTTCACCGTGGCGCGCTTGTTGGCTGGCATCGGCGTCGCCGGTTCCACGCCAGTCATCTCGCGCTTCAGCAGTCCGGTGGAATTGGCAAAGTCTGAAAAACGCTGGCTCGACGGGTTTTATCTGGACAAACCTGAGGAATGGGATGATCCCTATCGCTTCTTCCGCTGGTAGTCCGGCCTGCCCGCCGGGATGCGCTCTTTCGTCTTACCTGAAAACAGGAAATTCATGCAAAGACATCAACAATAGCGCTGCCCGCGCTTTGCTGAACTTCGCCGGACTGCGCGGAGGCATTGCTTGAGGATTCGGTATTCTTGGTTTGAAGGGAAGCAGATGCTTTCCGGGCGTCGGCGGCCTGTTGATTTTTTTGATTCTGATTAGCTTTCTCGGCTTGCTTCATCTGAATCTGCAAATCAATCAGCTGGATTTGGTCCTGAAGTTCCTTTGCCTTGGCGAGATTTGTCGTTGATACAACATCACCTCCTCTCTTGGTTAATTGCTCTGACATGGCTAATCTTGCTGCAATATATTCGTCTTCAATCGGAGCTATAGCTAAAACATTAGTCCTAAAGGGCACGCCTATGATAACATATCCTATACAGGCAATAGGGATTGCCCCTCCACCAAATTCAAAAATTTGGGGGTATCATCAAATAGGGTGGATAGACAATCAAGGTTATGATGCATGTCTTCGGGTAGGTGCTGCGACTTCTTGTCCCACGGCATTATCTTATGATGATTATTGTGCCTTAGTCTTTGAAACGCCGCCAAGCAGCAAAGAAGGTCCTTATACACCAGAATTAACCTACTAATATTTTGCGTTAAGCGCTATTTCAGAAGGTGCAAATATGCTGAACGCCAAATTCATAAAGAGCATAATCGTATTGATGGCTCCAATGTTTTATTCTATTTACTCATTGGTGGTTAGTGAGAATACGCGTTTTGAATTAGGCTCAATGAAAGATAAAACCAAATTTTTGATATATAATCCATATATATTTAAAATAACAACAACTACTGCTGAAAGCACAACAATAGAATCGTGTATTCAATGGCGTCCTCAATTAGATATTGAAAAGAAGAAATCATGTTTTACTAGCATTGCTTTCTTACGTGAAGAAGATTTTAGTTTTCTTCCATTTAGTAAATACCCTAATAGAGGAACTTTTTCAGGAAAATACTCGGACAGCAATAATTGGTGTTCCTTAAATAACTATATAGGCGTATGGATTCCTGATTCAAATTTGGGTATGATTGCATGGGGAGGCCGCGACGTCAGCACAAACACCATCGAACAGGTGGCGATTATGCAATACGATTGCATTATGAAAACGCTGGCTGATTTGGAAAAAAGGAACCGAGCATCGCCCAAAAAATTTCCACTCCGAGTGCAAGAATTAACATACTTGCTCAATCTGGAGCCAATATAGCAAAGGAAAACGAACCTGTGACAGTAGCATTGGATTACCCTTTCACGAAGGAAGATTATCCATATTATATTATATGGAAATATGAAAATGACAATTACGCGGAGTTTCATTCTGGTGAAGAACCCCGATCTTTGCGCAACATTAAATATGTCAATGCTCCTTATCCTTTTTATTCCCATTTATCCTTCGCCTTCGCCGCTTCTTTTGTCTGCCATTGCATATTAGAGGGACTGTCAGCACCGTCGCGTTTCAAGGGTGTGA
>JAPLSP010000717.1 GCA_026398575.1 Candidatus Sumerlaeota bacterium
GTCTTGCCAGACTACCATCGAGTCATCCCTGTTCGTTCATTACCGCGTCATCCACGCGCCGCAGGATGTTTTCGCCTTGCCTTCGCTGCCTGTGCCGAACAGAATTTTATGTGCCCATTTTGCGCGGCTAAAGGCATACAATTTCGGAGTAACGTGAATCTCCTTACACAAGGATTCGGGTTATCAATTGCTCATAAGTGGCATTGCCGATGCAAAGATTACTGAACTTGATGTTTGAACTTGGCATCCGAGCCCAGCCAAGTCGGAGCTGTGTAACTGCATGTCGGGACGTTGTTAAGATCGTTAAGGCCGTAGGCGCCGCCCCCTGGACATACCGGGGTCCGCTTCAGGTACAGCGTGTTGCCGATCAAATTGGTCCACTGCGGCGTAGTTGACGGATCAACATTGTTCTCCAGAGCATACTGCTCTTTGGCGCCTTCGATCTTGGCGAGATTTTCCTGGCATGCGCGAGCGCGCGATACTTCACGGGCACGCAGGAATCCAGGAATTGCGATGGAAATGATGATGCCGATGATTGCGACGACGATCATGATTTCGACGAGTGTGAAACCTTTCCTCATTGTACTGCCTCCTTCGTTGTTGTTTATTGGCGAGAATTTCGCATAGAAATAAGAAGCAATTATCGCGCCAAAATCATGCTCTCACGTAGATAGGCGATAATTCTTGCAATGTATTGATTTTTCAGGCAAATAACAACTTAGTATTGTATCATACTAGAAGAATTCCACGCATAATTTTATAAAGCTCTGAAAAACGTGAATCCGATTACACAAGAATTCGGGTTATCCATTGCTCAAAGCTGGCATGATCTATAAAAAATACTACTGCACTTGGTGTTTGAACTTGGCGTCTGTCCCCAACCACGTCGGAGCATTGTAGCTACAGGTTGGAACAGAGTTGAGGTTATTGATGACGTAAACACCGCCACCTGGGCACATTGGAGTCCGCTTAATATATAGCGTGTTGCCGATCAGTTTGTCCCACGTCGGAGTATTCGTTGGATCAATATTGTTCTCCAAAGCATACTGTTCCTTGGCGCCTTCAAGTTTGGCAAGGTTTTCCTGGCAGGCGCGGGAGCGCGATACTTCACGAGCGCGCAAGAACCCAGGAATTGCGATTGAAATGATGATGCCGATGATTGCGACAACAATCATGATTTCGATGAGCGTAAAACCTTTTCTCATAATCCCACCTCCACAAATTTATGCTTCTGGAAATACAAATCCAAGTTCAATTAACGCAATTGCTATGCCATACTCAATTCAAATGATTTATAGAATTTACTTACATTTTGATGCTATTTTGTACGTATAAGCTATCTAAAATAGCGCTTTTTCTATTTTTTTAAAGAATGCTAAAGTCAATGGGAATTTGGCTACACACGGCTTTGTGTCATCAATTACTCATATAGATATCCACCTTGGCTTTTTGTCTTCCCCATTCTTCCGCATTGCTATGAGAACGGTAAAACACATCAAGACGCGCAGGCCCTTTGATGGCGCTGCCGCGATCTTGGACAACACCCCAACCATACTTCGGCACATAGATTCGCGTGCCGAAGGGATAGTACTTGGTATCGGCAGCAATGGTTCCATCACGCGGCAGCCACCAAGGCGGATAAATCAGGCGGATAGGAAACATCCAGGGGCGCTCAAGACTGTCGAGCGAGAAAAGGCCTGGATTATATTGAACGGGTTCGGCGCCACTGGCGGTGCAGCCGCTATAGGGCTTCTTGCCGTGGGAGCCTTTGATATATTTAATATAATAGTCTGGACACAAGAAGAAGTCGCTCCCTCGTTCCCATCCACAGCATTCACCGCAGCTGCAATAGGCGGTCACTTCCATCGCCTGCTGCGTAGAGGGAGACGGCGCGCATCCTGAAGCCGCGCATAGACCGATCAGCGCGGCGATCGCCATCCAATGCCATCCGGGAGCGCCGGATGTCTGGGCAAAATGACAACGGATCATCCGGCAATTGTTTGTCCCAAGGGAAAGCCGAATCAACCGAAATAAGCGAACTAATTTTTCTGGCGCGGAAAACTGAGCTTATCAAGCGGGTTCGTTCCAGCATATTTTTCTTCCTCGTCGCTCCAGCCGTCGCCGTCTTTGTCGGCGTCGGCATTGTCGCCGATGCCGTCGCCGTCGGTGTCGCGCCATTCCTTGGGATCGAGCGGAAAGGCGTCCCACGGCACGGCCTTGGCTTTGGGGACTCCGTCGCCGTCGTAGTCCATTTCAAGATAATCGAGAATGCCGTTCTTGTTTTTGTCATCGCCGATGCCGTTGGCGGCAATGTCGGCGTCCATGTTGTCGCCGATCAGGTCGCCGTCCTTGTCTTCCCATTCCTCGGGATCGAGCGGAAAGGCATCGGCGACGTCGGGCACGCCGTCGTTGTCGTTATCCTTGTCGAGGTCATTTGGGATGCCGTCGCGGTCAATATCGGGCGGGCCATCGGGTGTGATCAGAAGCGCGACGTCCACTCTGAAGGAAGGGGCTTGAAAGGTCTGGCGGCCTGCCGGCGCGTCAATCCGCTGGAGGATCGCGGCGTTTTCAGGCGCATACCAATAGCCCTTGGCAGCCTTCGGGACATCCAATGTAATTTTCAGATTGCCGGCCGGGTCGGTGTGATTCGCATAGTGATGCAGGTAAACGCCGGCGCGCTCCTTCGAGACCAGCGCCCATCCGCGAACGGCTTTCGGGTCCGATAGGGTAACCGGCGCCATGCGCGCATCCTTGTCGAGCCGGTAAGCGAAGTCCTGCATCGCCCGCACGTATTGGCGCTCCTGCGGCCCAAGCCAGATGTTCATGTAATGCGCGTCTTTCGAGCCGCTCGTGTTCCAGAAAACGAACGCGATCTCATTGAAGAGCGCCGTCCAGTTGCGGATGCGCATCCGCGTGGAAGAGCCGACGTCCCACACGCCGCCGACGCCGGGAGCTTGGGGCTGCCCCTTTTGCGTGCTATTGCCCTGTTCGCCGAGGATGACCGGCTTGCCGAATTTTTTCCACCCCGCCGCCCTTGAGGCCGTTTCCGTGTCGCTCCCCAATTCATTCTTGATGCCGGTGTACCAGTGCGGCGCGTTGATTTCGATGCCGGGCAGTTCGGGCCGCTCCCAACTTGTGGCGATGGGATGTTGATAGGGGTCCAGCGCGCGCAGGTAGGGCGTCATGATTTCATACCAGCGCGCGTCGGCCTTCTGTTCGTTGAGAAACTCCCAAAAATCCACATAAGCGCCCCAGCGGTCCACGCTGTATTTGACGAAGCGTTTGACCTTGGCCATCGCGTCGGTGTTTTCAGGATGCTCGGCGAAGACGGGTTGATAGCCAAAAAAGCCGTAGAAAATGTGGAAGCCATACTTGCGCGCGCAAACAAGCATCTCGTCCACCATCACGGCCTCCTGAACGAGGTAGTGGTCGAGGTCGTTATAGAGCGGCAGCGAGAAATTCTTCTGTGAAAAACGCCAGAGGTTGAAGCCGGCGCGGCCATAGTTGCGAAAATAGATATCGCCGTTGATCGGACTCATCGAAGGCCCCGGCATGAACATCGCGCCGGGCGGCGGCGTGGGACGGCCCGTGCGGTCGAGCCGGAACGGGCCTTCCATGCCCTTGGCGGCCATCGCCGAGCCAACGCCCGCGCCGTCAAAAACGCCATCCTGGAGGCCGATCGGAAAATAGGGGCTGCCGTCGTCGAAAATCCAGCGGAACGGGTTCGCCGGATTCTGCCGGACAAAGCCGGGATTATGGACGCGCGGATTCACGACGCATTCGAATGAGCCCTCGCCCGTCGCTTTCTCGCCGCGCGCGTTCGAGAAAACATAACTATAAGTCCAGCGCCCAACTTCGCGCGGCGCAAATCGCGCCTTCCAGATATTCTGCCGGTCGAAGATGTACTTGTAGGTCTTGCCTCCTTTGCCATCGGCGGGAGGAGCGTGGACTTCGATCTTCGGCTTTTCCAGCGAGCCATAATGGAACCCGCCCACGCGCGCCTCTTGCCCTTTCGGCGATGTGAACGTGACCTCGATGGTCACATCAAAAAACGGATTGGCATAGCGCTGATCGTGCTGGAAGGTGATCTCGAAGACTTCATAAGGAGGGATCGTACGGGAGTTCTGTGTCCGCTTCACTTCCAGCGCCGCCGCTGATGCGGTTTTCGCTACTTCGGCCTGAGGTTGGGCGCAACGCAAGAATGGAAGCAGGCCCAAAATGAATGCAGCAATAAATCGGATGGTTTTCATCTTCTGCATGCTTCATTTAAATCCTAAAAGTTTCCTATTAGTGATTGAAAAGCGCTCATCCAGGTAATATGCGATGGCGCCAGAGAGAATATCTTCAGCTTCGTCGCGAGTATATGAAAGTCTCCTTGTTAGCAAGTATCCGCATCGTTTGACTATCCCCTCAATCATGCCCGTGCACTCGTCAAATTCAGAGCCCTTACTAGATGAAAAGCGAGCCGCGATTTCATCAAGTTTTTCCTTTACGGCATCCTTGCTTCCAAATCCGTTACTCCTTAGCGTTTCAACCAATACTGTATTAAAGAATCCACCGCCGAACCGGATTTCCGGTTTTTCGAGGAATTTTTTAAGCATCAATCCAAAACGCTCTTCTTCATTTTCGATTGTGATTGCGCGTATTCCCCTATCAATCAGGCTATCGTTCAAATCCGCATCCCAAACAGCTTTTTCAATGCATTCATCATTGCTTTCTTTATTCTTGATGTGAACGCAAATGATAGCAGGACGATATGTCAAGCCGTCTCGTTCCCGCTTTAACTCAAATAGCTTTTCAAATTCTGGAGACTCTATTCGCTCTTTCCACTTCTTCATTTCCGGATGTTCCTGAATTGTCGCCTCTTCTGGGAAGAATTGATCAAGTTTCGTCATGATTCCATCTCCTTTTTCCTCATAACTGATGATTGGGCGCTGATTTACGCATGTTCATTCTTTAGCGCTTGAAGTACAAATCGCGCTGAATTCTTGCACGCAACGAGGCGAGACGTCTTGATAATTTCATCTCGCTTTTCGTCAGCAAAATCGCTAATTCCTTTAGCAACGACCCATAAAGGATTTTCGGGCGCAGATACAGACAGCAATCCCAATCCTTCCATTTCGCCGCCGATAATCGGCTCACCGCAATCCCTGAGATTCGAAACCAAATCATCGCGAAACTTTTGACAATGAATCTTGGCTGCTCCTGTCAGCAGCGCGCCAAATCTTACTTTAACTTCGCCTTGCCATTCTTTGTTTCGAGATTCCTTTTCGAGCATCGCAATGAGAGATAGTTGTGATCCATAAATTCTCATCTCGCTGTAATCATTTACTATTTTTCCATCTTCCGATTTGATGATCCTATAGTCATAGGGTAGCAGCGCTTTCGAGACAATGATATCGCCAATCTTCTGCCGCTTGGGATCCACTCCAAAAGCCATCCCAAGAGAGACCATACCCGTTGCTCCTGTTTCCGCTATGCAATTGATCGCTCTTGACGCTGATCCACCATAAGAAAATGGACCCATTTCAGTTTGTGCGGCAAGAATTTTCGATCTTCCAATCGTGCCTAGATCATAGTATGGGCAGAAGCGCCCGTTAATTTTATCAAATGAAAATCCCATTTCTTTCGCGGTTTCTTCCAGTTTCTCTTTTTCTGTTTTTGTAACGACAAATAGCAGGTAATCGGCGCGCATGTCCGGCAATGATGGGCTGTTGATTTCCATGAGGAAGCTCAAGGAACTAGATATTTAGATAATGGCCGGCAAAACTGTGAAATGTAAAAGGCAAAACATATCGCCTTTAGTTTCTTGAATTCTTTGTTCTATCCTGTCTGGCTGTCAACCTTGATTTCCGGCGAGCGAATCCCCTGATCCTCCTCGTTTTCCCCTTTGATTTTTCCATATTCATTTGCGCGCGTCATGAACGCCATGAAATGATGACGGAATCCGCGTCATAGTCTCTGCGTCCTTTCTCAATCGCTTTTGTGTCCGCGGTCCCGGATCAACGAATCAATATCGTGCCCGCCCGCCGCGGCGGCTGCGGCGGCAGGATGGCGGTTGTCACGATGTAAAAGTCATCGTCGCTTCCGACGAACGCCGTCGCTTTGGTCCCGGAAAAGGACGTGCCGGCGGTTCCCACTTTGCCGCTGAAACTGCCGTCTGTAGCGTAGCAGGCCCATTTGACCGTGGCTGTGCTCGCGGTGGACATCGGCCCCACCTGCCAGACAAAAAGCGCGTCGCCGTTGCGATTGGCGATGGCGGTTGGAAAAATCTCGTCCGTCTCGTTGGAGGGCGTGGCCACGTGAAGACTGAATGTCGTCATTCCGGTATCGGAAATGGCCCAGTAAACCTTATTCTCGGACATGAATGCGCACAGCGCCTGGCCGTTCGGGGCAAACGTCAGTTCCGGTCCGCACATCGGGCAATAGTTGATGTTCCAGTTGTCCTGATTGACTCGCGCCGCGGTGAAGTTGTTTTCAGCGATACGCCCTTTGAGCACATAGAAGTCGCGGATATTTCCCTCGGCGTTTCGGAACGCCAGACAAACGCTGCCGTCGCTGGTGGCGCGCGCGCGCATCATGCACATGGAACAGGCAATCCCGGCCAGACCGGAGGCATTGATTTTCTCGCTCGCGCCAAACGTCGTGCCATTGTCATTCGAACGCGCGGTATGCAACCAGGTAGCCTGCGGTTCGGAAGGTTTCGGATCGGCCATCACATGCCAGAAAGCAGCGACATTCCCCGCGCCATCGGCGGCCAGAGTCGCGCCATCCACGCCGGACATTGCCGAGACGGTTTTCCGCGCCTCGAACGTCTTGCCGCCGTCGAGGCTGCGTGAATAACGCACATAAACCTTCACGCCCGCCGCCCAATCATCCATCCACGCGACGTGGATAACGCCATCGCCGCCGACCGCCAGCTTGGGGCCGCGTTCGCCCATTTCGGTCTCGACCGTACCCGTGGAATTCACTTTCACGGGCGCCGTGAATGACGCGCCATTATTGTCCGAACGCATGTACCAGGCGTTATGATTCAACCCGAACACCAGATGCAGCGCGCCGCTGGAATCCACAGCGGCGTCCGGCACGAGCGAGTTGGCGGGCGCCGGGATAATCGTCACTTTCGCCGCAAAAGCATTTGCTGCGAATAAGGCGCAGACGGCGCAGAGGGCACACAGCAATTTCTCTTTTTCGATCGTAAACACGCGTATCCCCATGTCAATTAGGCTATTGAGAAGCATCCTGAGTGTCAATCTAAATTCCCGTTTCTTTCATTGCGCCTCTTTTGCTGATGGAATATTTTTGAAACAATGCGGCGTATCATTGGACAAAAAAAGCCGGAAGAAGTGAAGACGCCAGCCGTCTCTCAAAAGTCAGCCTGAATTAATACCCGGCGCTCTCCGCGGTTTGCAGTTATGCCATAATCACACCACGAACGACAACTTGTTGCCGTTCGTGGTCATCCGTGTAATCCTGTAATCCGTGGTCAAAATTTAACCACGGATTGCGCGGATAGCACAGATACTGATCCGCGAAGCAGTATAAGTTTTCAGTGCTTGAACAGCAGCCTCCAGCCGCTGACCCGGAATATGCGCGGAAGCCAGTGAGTCCGGACTCAATCGCTTTCCTCCGGCGTCGGGGTGACACCAGTCTTCTTGACCATCTCTTTGTATTGAGCGGGCGTCATCTTTGGGAATTGCATCACGAAGGCGACGATGTCCCAAAGACGGTCCTCATCGCGATTCGGCCCGAACGCCGGCATGCCGGTCATCTTGATCCCGCTCTTGACGATCCAGAAAATCTCGGCGGGCGACTGCTCCTTGGCTGACTCGATCAGGTCCGGCGGCAGAGGGTTCAATCCATTCCCGATCGCCGAGCGCGGCACGCCCGGAGCGCCATGACACGTCAGGCACATCACGTGATAATGACGAAAGCCACCGTCAAGCCTGTCTGCCGAAGCCAGGTCCGCAGGAGCTTTGATTTTTTTCGCCCGGACGCGGACGCTATTGTCCGATGTGGTGGAAAGCACCCATTCGACAAACCCGCTATGCGGCGCAGTGGCCGCCACGTTATAGATTCCAGAGAAAATGAAACCCAGGAATCCAGCCACTCCCAAAACGCCCGCCCCCCCAACCACGGCAATCACAATCCATTTCTTCTTCATAATCCGGTTCCTCCCTTCCGAATTAACGCGAAAAAAAATCTCTTCACGCCCATCGTGGCGCCAAAAGCAGGGATAATATATGAAGCGCGACTGTCCTGCCGCAACAGCGAATTGCGCGGGAGCCAAAGGGGACGCCTCGCGGCGCCGCTGCTCTGTGAGCAAAAAACCTTTGTAGCCGGGCGAGGAAAAACGGGACGTATCCAGCTTGGCGCCGAATAGTAGGCCGTCC
>JAPLSP010000689.1 GCA_026398575.1 Candidatus Sumerlaeota bacterium
TGCATTGTTTTCATCCTTTAGGCAAAAATACATGATCGTAAGTCTGAGTCGGAGCACATAGGGATTCCACGTTCGCATATCTTCTTATATTGCAGAGAGCAATTCCGCCCATTGTCCGGCGATGCGGGCGAGGTCGTGTTCGCGACGCAGATATTCGGCGCCGCGTTTTCCGGCCTCGAGAAGCCACGCTTCATCCTTGTAGCGCCGTTCGATTTCGCGAACGAGCAAATCGAAATCATCCCCTGCGCAAAACCCGCATCCCTCCCGCTGGATGATTTGGTCGGGATCGCAGGACAGCGCGAAGACGGGCGTCGAGGCGCGCCAGGCTTGCAGATACGTGTTGGGGAATCCTTCCGCGTCGCTCGTTCCGACCAAGGCGCGCGTGGCGCGAAAGCAGTCCATGATCCGGTCATAAGGCACGTGCGGAAGCAGTGTGATATTGGGCGTACGGGCCGCTTCTTCGCGCAGCTGCTCATAGTATCGTGGCAGATGCGAGGCGTTGAGGATCATGACGCACGGAATGCTGGGCAGGCGCCGCGCCAGTTCCAGGAATCGCTCGGGGCGCTTATAGGCCACGGCTTTGCCGATCCACAGCAGGCCTTTTTTCCCGGGCGCAGGCGGCTCGGGCGGGGGCTGGAAACTGCGGATGACGGTCGCATCGCGCTTCCAGTAGCGCTTCAGCATCGCCGCCTGATCGCCGCTCTGCGCCACGATCCGGTTCGCCGCCAGCAATCCACGCCGGTATAAAACACGCCGCCAGCGCGTCCAATCGCGCCATTGAAAGGGGAGCGTATCCATCTCGTGCGCGGCCATGAAGACGAAAGGCTTTTTGTGTCGCCGCGCATAGCGGGCTGCCAGCCAGGTCTCGAGGCCCGACGCGCGCTGCATCACGCAATCGGTTTCTTGGGCTGCCAGCGCGCGCAGAATCCGCCGCGCCTTGTCGAAAGCGCCGTGGGCGCGGGAAATTGTCACCACTTCGAGCGCGCCATGCCGCTCGGCGCCGTCGCGTTCGGCGAGGCAGATGACGCGCCCCCGGCAGCCGCGCTCAACCAGCGCGCCGGCCAGTTGCAGAATCTGCACCTCCGCGCCGCCCACCGGCGCCGAAGGATCGGGATGAAAAAGATTATAAGCCTGGAGGGCGATGAAGGAGATGCGGGCGTTGGCGAGAATCATGGAGAGGGAGGTTGAATAATTGTTAAGGCCCACGTCTTTATTCTTTTGACGCAGGACTGAATCCATTCTCGATCAAAGACTTCCTGCAAATCATCCATTATGTCATCATAACGAAATTCAACAGCGAAAGGATTCAAACGACGAACATCATCCAGCTCATCGGGAAAAACGATGTTGTTTTCTCGCAACAAGTCTATCAGTTCTACAAGGTCATGGATGCGACGATAGCGAATAGCATGATAGGCAAGCACAGCTTTGAGTGTTTTTTCCACCGCTTGCTGCGCATGAAAACCGATTAATTCAATCGGCGATTCAGAATCGGCGATGAGCTTATTTACGGCAAACTCATCCTGGCTCGCTTTGCGCAGCAATTTTTCAGCATACTCAAGAGAGCGCATGGAACACATGTCCTTCCTGCTTCGCTTCATACGCTAACGTTCCAGGGGTATCGCTCCATTTTGCATAGGCGTCTAGCGTTGTAACTAAGACATCAACGGGGATTCTCAGAGGGCGAAGGATATCGCGCAATCGGATTGCTTCTTCAAACCGTGATACCACTTCCGGTTCAATAACCAAGAAATCCAAATCGCTGTCTTCGCTAAATTCTCCACGAGCATAAGAGCCAAATAGAATTACAGTGGATTCTGGCGCCGCTTGCAGCAGCAACTCCGCCGCTTTCAGAATAACTGCTTTTTGAATAGCCATTGCAATGATCCTATTTGACACGAACCTGATAGATGCAGATGAGATCTGTGGTGAGGTTGGCGCCATTCTTTCGTCTTGTCAAGCGTTTCAGACCGCGATCGCTTCCATCGGCGTCTCGGCCACTTCCAGTCGCCGCCAGTGCGCCGGGCGCGGCAGATGCAGCGGGATGCGCGTATTTTCGTCGCCGCTGGTTTTTTCGAGCTGTTCGCGCGTCAAACGAGTTTGGCTCAGGTCCGCCTGGCTCAGATCCGCCCGAATCAATTTGGCGCCCGTCAATCCGGCCCAGCATAAATTTGCGCCGGTCAGATCAGCCCGGTTCAGATCGGCGCGGTTCAGATTCGCCGCCCGCAGGTCCGTCCGGCTCAGGTCGCTTTCCGCCAGGCAGGCGCCATGCAAGACGGCCTGGCTCAGCCGCGCGCCCGCAAGGTTGCTCCAGGCCAGGCGCGCTCCGGTAAGGTCGGCGCCACGCAGAATTGCGCCCCGCAAATCCGTTTCGCTCATGTCGGCGCCGCATAAGATTGCTTCGCTCAGATCGGTTCCCGCCAGATTGGCGCCCTGCATCTTCGCCCATGACAGGTTGGCTTTGGCCAGATTGGCGCGGACGATTGTCGCGCCGGTCAAGTCCGCCTCCGTCAGGTTGCTGCTGCTCAGGTTGGCGCGTCCCAAACTGGCGCCTGCGAGGTCGGCGCGATTCAGTTCGGCCATGCGCAGCGTCGCTTCATTAAGTTGGGCGCCTTCGAGACGGGCGCCGGACAGATTCGCCTCGCTCAGATTCGCGCCTCCAAGATTGGCCTGGCAAAGGTTCGCCTCCGTCAGATGCGCTTTTTCGAGAAGAGCCCATCCCAGGTGCGCGCCCTGAAGGTCCGCCGCATTCAAATCTGCGCCGCTCAAATCCGTCTGGTTGAGCCGGGCGCCCTGCAAGCGCGCCTCGGCCATTTGAGCGTTGTCCAGCGAGGCGCCCGTCAGGTCCGCCTGGCTCAGATCGGCTTTGCGCAGGTTCGCGCCGGTCAGGCAGGCTTTCAGCAGATGACACTGCTTCAGGCAGGCGCCTTCGAAGCAGGCTTTGATCAGGCGGGCGCCGCTCAGGTCCGCGCTCGATAGGTCGCTTCCGGCCAGGTTTGCCTCACTCCATTGGGCGCGGATCGCGATGGCCCACGCCATCTTTGCCCCGCGCATATCGGCCTGGCCGGCGAAGGATTCCTGCATCACGGCTCCGGCCAAGGAGGCGTTGGCCAGCGTGGCGCCGGTCAGGTTGATGCGGGTCAGGTCCGAGCGCGTCAGATCGGCGCCGCCCAGATCGGCGCGGCGCGCATTGGCTTCGATCAGCGTCGCGCGCTCCAAACAGGCGCCTTGAAGATTTGCGCGCACCATGCGGCAGCGATCGAGGTTGGCTTGCGAAAGATTCGCCCCCGCGCCGAAGGCCTTGTTTAATTTGGCCCCCGACAAATTCGCTTTGAGCAGGGTGGCGCCCGAAAAAACGGCGCCCGTCAGATTGGCGCCGGTCAGACGCGCGCCTTCCGCATTCGCCGCCTCCAATCGCGCTCCCTGGAGATTGGCCTTTTCGAGATTGGCGCCGGCGAGCGCGGCGCCGCTCAGATTCGCGCCGGGCAACTGCGCTTCGGCCAGGTCCGCGCCTTCGAGATTCGCCCCGTTCAGATTCGCTTCGGGCGCCTGCAACTGTGTCACCCGCGCGCCGGCCAGATTGGCGCCGGTCAGATTGGATTTCGACAGGTTCGCTTTCTCGAGATTTGTATGAGACAAATCGCAGCCGCTCAGACGCGCTTCGACGAGGCTAGCGCCGCCCAGGTCCGCGTTCGCAAGAATGGCCTGGCTGAGATTGGCCCGCGTCAGATCGGCGAAGGATAAATCAGCGCCCGCCAAATCCGCTGCCTCCAGATTTGAGCCTGCCAGCTTCGCGCCACTCAGATTCGCGCCTTTGAGATTTGCCTGTGAAAGGTCCTGACCGTTGAGTTCCGTGCCGGAAAGGTCCAGCCTCGTCAGGGGGTTGCAGGCGCGCCAGTATTGAAAATCTCTGACGCCCTGCTTGAGGAATTCCACGTGTTTTGCGTCTGCCATACAAAGCCTCCTTGCGCTCGAACAGGAATAAGATCAACGGGAACAGCAACAGGAGAAGCAACAATGGGAACTTGCGCCCGAGGGGCTTTTTTTACTTTTTGTTTATCGGTATTTGGATTTGGAAAACCGCGTGCCTCCTTTGTCCATAGTCTTCGGGATTTGATTTTTAGCCGCCCATGCGCCCGGCGTCAACAAAAAAGACGCGCAGGAATGGAATTCTTTCGATTGGACCTTCGGCAACAATTCAGGTATTGCGCATCAGGGCGCTGGCGTATAGCGCGCTGCATCAGCGATTTTCAAAGCAATCACTTTTTGAGCTTGTTTCTCTTTTGGCCAACCGATGATATTCGCATGATTTCTAGGAGGAGGAGAAGGCTGAATCTCCAAGGATTGCTTTCTTATGCTAACGGCCAAAACATCAGCTCGGCCATGGAGAGTCAGCGAGCGCAGATTCGCGACTGCCTGGCCCAATCCCCATAACTCTGGTTCGGATAATCCTATATGCCGGGTGACGGATAAATCTGAGTGAGGATATGGCATAAAAGCATTTGCCCGAATTTTTTTGTCTGAGCATATCCAGCTCTTGAATAGAATATAGCGCGCCACCCATTCATCATTTGCTATAGGTGACTCGGATATTTCGTCCATCATAGTGACTCAATTTGGCAAATCAGATCAATAATCGCTTGTGGCGCAATTCCCAAGAATATCTCTGTGCCACATCTGCTGCTGGCGCCAATGAGTGCGGCATAATACAATTCACCTGAAGGACTGATGCTCACGGAAAGCGTGCACCGTGAGGACTTGCGCCATTCCATGGTGATGCAGCCGTCTGGTTCCGCCGAGATCTCTGGCTTGGGCACGGTGGGCATAGATTTCAGGAATAGCAATGCGTGCCGATATGTATCTTTTGCCACGGGAACTGCATCATAACCATCCCAATGTGCCGTTGCGCATTCGGCGGCAACCGCTTTAAGCTCATCATAGATGCATTGATCTCGCTCTCGCGAAAGGAATGATGATTTGGTTTGCTGCCGAAATTGCTTGATCCGACAGGTTATTAAATACCCTGCATTACTAAAAGTGGTCGGCGGATCAAATGCTAAACCAGTAGCTGAAGGTATCGTTTCAAGGATCATTTTATCATCTCCAACGCCTTTGGCGCGATATTTGCAAAGAAAATTTCGTTTTTGATCTCTCGCATCTCATCGAGGCGATGAGCGAGTGACTCAATGGATAATTCGATCAATTTAGGGGTGAAAACTTCAATGTCCATGATCAATCCATCACCGTCTGATTGAAATCCTTGAGAAGACTGCACCGTTCGGATTAAATTAATCAAGTATGGCCGATGTGGTTGGCGGAGAATATCAAGATAAAAAAAACCAGCATGTGAGAAATCCGTGCTGGAAGCCGTTTGAGGCACAAACCTTAGATAATCTTCCAAGCAAAAATCCTTGCTTGGCAGTGCGAACCGGTTGATATATCGAAGTTCGAGTTTCGCAATCTCCAGAGGCTTCGCTATCTCCATATACACGCTTATCAACCGGCGCGCTTCATAGATAAATTGGTCCCAGCCAGGATAGGGCTGCAACCGGCTAAAGACAAAACCATTTCGATTAATTTGCGAATGATATAATTTATCAGTAGATTGCAGCTGTGCTCTTCTCAATCCGAAATTACATGAGTACTCCGGCGTCTTGATTTTTACCTGTTCGCGTGCATCTACGCTATCCCAACCGGATTGGGCGCGTGCTCGAATATTAATCAGAGCCTCCGTTATCGGCGAGCGTGAAAGATTTGGAATTGAGTCAATCATAGGAAGGTTGATTTCGTAACGCCAAATTTGTGCCAACGCATGGCAAATTCAGTCCCCGGAATATACGCTTACTTCCTAGCGGCGGCAAGGCTATTCGGTCAATGCTTCGATCGCCTGGCGCGGGGGCGGCTGGGCTTTTTGTCGAACAGCTCGCTCAAGACGTCGCTGATCTTCTCAACCCAGATAAAGCGGATGGCGTCGCGCGCTTCCTGCGGGATTTCGCTCAGGTCTTTCTTGTTGTGAATGGGGGCGATCAGGCGCTTTATCCCCGCGCGATGGGCGGCGAGAACTTTTTCCTTCAAGCCGCCGATCGGCAGCGCTTTGCCCGTCAACGAAATCTCGCCCGTCAGCGCGACGTCTTCGGGGAAGGGAAGGCCTTTGAGAAGCGAATACAAGGCCGAGCAGATCGCCAGTCCGGCCGAAGGGCCATCCTTGGGGATCGCGCCCGCCGGAACATGAACGTGGAAGCTGTGTTTGGAAAAAGCGGTCGCGGGTATCTTCAGGCTTTTGCAGTTGGCATTCAGAAAGCTGAGCGAGGCCTGGACGGATTCTTTCATGACGTCGCCGAGGTGTCCGGTCAGCGTCAATCGTGCGGCGCCGTTCTTGGCGTCGGTCATCGTCGTTTCGATGAACAGCAGCTCGCCGCCCGCCGGCGTCCATGCCAAACCTGTGGCCACGCCCGGCACACCCGCGCGCACCGCCTGCTCGAGGATGATCTTCTCGGGGCCGAGCAGCTCTTTGACGGTTTCTCCCTCGACTTTGACTTTGCGCTTGTCTCCTTCGGCGATGCGGCGCGCGATCTTGTGACAGATCGTCCCGATCTCGCGCTCGAGATTGCGCACGCCGGCTTCGCGCGTATATTGCTCGATCAGCGTGGTCAGCGCTTCGTCACTGAAAGCGATCGTGCGCTTGGTCAAGCCGCTGGCCTCTGTCTGGCGCGGAACCAGGTACTGGCGCGCAATCTGGAGTTTTTCTTTGGCGGTGTAGCCCGAAAGATGGAGCACCTCCATGCGGTCGAGCAACGGGGCGGGGATGGTGTCGAGAATGTTGGCCGTTGTGATGAACATGACCGATGAAAGATCGAAGGGCATGTCCAGATAGTTGTCGTTGAACGAGAAGTTCTGCTCGGGGTCCAGCGTTTCGAGCAGCGCGGAAGAAGGATCGCCGCGATAATCGGCGCCGATCTTGTCAATCTCGTCGAGCATCATGACGGGGTTGTTGGCATCGCAGTCGCGCAGGCCCTTGAGAATGCGTCCGGGGAGCGAGCCGATATAGGTGCGGCGGTGTCCGCGAATCTCGGCTTCGTCGTGCATGCCGCCGACGCTGAAGCGGTAGAATTTGCGCCCCAGCGCGCGCGCGATGGATTTGCCCAGCGAAGTCTTGCCGACGCCCGGCGGCCCGACGAAGCACAGGATCGGTCCGCGGATTTTTTTCTTCAGCTTGATGACGGCTAGATGCTCCAGGATGCGTTCCTTGATTTTTTCCAGACCATAATGATCCTCATCCAGGATATGCTGCGCCTTCTTCAGATCGTAGTTGTCCTTGGTTAATTTGCTCCAGGGCAGGGCGAGAATCCAGTCGAGATAGGTGGAGCTGACGGTGTATTCGGCGGAGGACGGATGCATTTTCTCCAGGCGACCCAGTTCGCGCAGGGCCACTTCCCTGGCCTTTTCGGGCAAGTCGCTTTTTTCTATCTTCTGCCGCAGTTCCTGAAGTTCGACGGGCGTTTCTTCGGTCTCGCCCAGTTCGCGCTTGATGGCCTTCATTTGCTCGCGCAGGTAGTAGTCGCGCTGGGTCTTGTCTATCGAAGTCTGGACCTGCGATTGAATCTTGCTGCCGAGCTGCAGGACTTCGAATTCGCGCTCCAACAATTCCAGAACGTAGCGCAGGCGCTCCTTGACCGTCAGGATTTCAAGGACGCGCTGGCGCTCCTGAAGCTTGAGCGACATATTCGAGGCGATCATGTCGGCGATCTTTCCCGGATCGCTCAGATTGACCGCCGCCACGAGGACGTCCTCGGGCAGCGCCGACATCTGCACCATCTTTTCCAGGATCGAATGAGCGTTCTTGATCAGGGCCTGGGTTTCCTTGTCGTCCGAGCCGGTCTCGGCGCAAATCTCGATCCGGGATTTGAGGTAGGGTTCGGTTTGGATGATATGGCCGAATTGGATACGCTGGAGGCCGTGAATCAACAGACGAATGCTGCCATCGGGGATTTTCAGCATTTTCAGGATTCGAGCTGCAGTTCCGACAGAGTAAATTTCCGCCGACAGATTCGTCTTCGCATCGGCGATCAGCGACGTTCGCGGCGTCGGCAGCATCGTTTTGGGATCGGTTTCGTCCTTGCCGGGCGGGGTGGTGAACATGCCAAGGATCTTGCTGGCGACCAGCGATTCCTCCACAAGGGTAATGGAGGCCTTTTCGTTGACCATGACCGGCGCGATCATAAATGGAAACACCACGATGCTCTGCACCGGCAGCACCGGCAGAACTTCCGGCAGTCGCTCACTGTCAGCGCGTGCCGTGGGTTCGGATGATTCAGGAGCTTGTTTGTCATCGCTCATAATTCAATTCACATTCCTCAGTTAACAGTTCATAGTTCATAGTTCACAGTTCATAGTTCACGGTTTTCGGTTTTCGGTTTACAGTTTTCGGTTCACACTTGTCAAATCGCAATTCATAGTTTTGATTTGCGCAGTTCTTTGTTGGACATTGGATATTGGATATTGGATATTGGTTATTGAATCCCGCGCCCTATTCCTGCACATCCACCGCCACGTTTGTCTTGCAGTGCGCGCGCCGCGGAATGCGGACCGTCAGGAATCCCTGGCGATACGCCGCGGCGATCTTGTCCCCGTCCATGCCGCCCGGCAGGCGGAAGACGCGCTCAAACTGCCCGTAGTGAAGCTCCATCAGGTGGAAATTTTGTTTGGGCGCCGGATGCTGCTCCTCGCGATGTCCGCGAATGACAAGGAGATTATTTTCTATCGAGATTCGCAAATCCTTTTCTTTGACCCCTGCGATTTCCATTTTGACAATGATCTCATCCTCGATCTCAAAGACGTCCGTCGGCGGATTCCATACTTTTTCAGACAGGGAATACAGCGGGCGGGGACCGGAAAAGACATTGTCCAGCAGGGTTCGAAACCGGTCTTCATGTGGCATGGTCGCAAACCTTTTTGTCGCTTGAGGCGGCAGTGAGAAAATTCCAACAAAGCGGCGCATCGCTTTACGCTGACTTGTTAACTTACGAATAATGCCGGGAGAAGGCAACCGCTAAAACGCCAAATACCACTGCCGATCCTCCAATATCCATTTCATCGGCTTTTGCAGTTTCCATATTGCGTAGGGTTATCTCGTGTCTTATCCGCCGGTCAAGAAGTATTTGGCAGAGGTGGACGGGGTGGACGGGGTGGACGCTCACTCTCAACTTGCAGGGGCGGCGCCTGCTGTTTTTTGCTCTCTGCGGCTGATTTCCCTGAGGCTGCCCTGAGGCTGATTTTCACTTGACACCGCGCGGGGAGGCGCAATAGCTTACGTGTGGAAAATGAAAAGACGCTCGCAATGGGAGGGGAAAATGAAAAAAATCAAGCTGGCGATTGTCGGCGTCCTTTGCCTGGGGCTGGCTGGCTTTTTCTGCGCAAGCTCACGCGCGGATCAATTATTGCCTTACAAAGCGGATTTCGAATCCCCAGCCTATACGGTGGGTCCTGTCAATAGCCAGAATGGATGGGTCGCAACCGACCCAACCTCCGCCACGGTTCAAACGTCAATCCATTATGAGGGGGCGGCCGCCTTGGAGATTCTTCCGGGCGGCGCGGTGGATCAGGCTTTTTCCGCCGCGGATAATATTGTCTGGGTGGACGGCTATCATTCCGGCCAGCCTTCCGACGATCTGCCGGACGTGACGCAAATCAGCAGCGGATCGGCTCTGGTGGCCTTCACGGCGACGACCGGCGTGCTGTGCTATGACGGCGTACTGCAAACCTGGCGCGCGGCGAACGTCATCCTCAATCCTTCAGCCTGGTATCGCGTCACGCTAAAATTGAATTTTACCACAAATCTCTATGACTGCTATGTGAACAGCAAATTGAAACTGGCAGGGGTTGGCTTTTTGCTGCCCACCAGCCGCCTCAATGGCTTTCAGGCCGCGGCCGGGCCGAATTCGTCTTATCTCGATTTGCTGAGGGTCCAGGCTTCCATGCCCAACGGCCTCGCGCCTTATGCCTCGATTGCGGATTATCTGCTCGGGAAGACCAGCGATCCCACCGGGCTGGACGCCAATGAAGACACCCGGATTGATTCCGGCGACATTCGCAAGACCATGAACATGCAGCAGTAGATTCCCCCTCCATGAAAATGAAACGCATTGGGCGTCGTTGGTTTGTGATGCGCGCCGCCGCTGTGTTTGCATTGGGCATCCATGCGGCGATGACGGCGGCGCCGGCTTATTCCCAACCGGCCACCTCCTCCACCCAGGACGCCGCGGCGAAAGAAAAGGCGCGTCTGCCGGACCTTGACCTTTCCATCTGGCGAAGCGACTTGAACAAGGCCGCCCGCCAGGCGGTTTATGCCAATAAACCGATGCTGCTTTTTTTCTATCGTCCCGGCGTCAGCTATTCGCTCAATTTCGCCAAAGCCATGAAGGCCTCGCCCGCCGTATCCAAGGCGCTGCTCGGATGGGTCTGCGTCAGCATCAATGAATGGGACCTTCGCAACCAGGAGATCAACGTCAAATACCATATCGAGCTGACGCCGCAGGTCGTGATGGTGTCTTTCGACGGCGTGGAATTGGGCCGGCAGGAGGATCCGATCAATCTCGACCGTCTGGCCAAACAGCTGGAGCAGTTCGGTAAACCCAACATCACCGTTACGCCCGATTCGCCGGAAGTCGAGCAGGGCAAGATGCCTCCCAGTTTGCGCCTGGTCGTTGCCGACGCGGCCAACGTCAATCATAAAACGGCCAGCATCGCTCCGATCGGCGGCAAGAAAATCCTGGAATTCGTTATCGGCGATCCGGAGAGCGAAAAGAAAGCCGGTGTGGAATTGGCGGGATGGGGCAAGGTGGAGACCAAGGGTGGGGAACCTTGCCGCAATACGGACCAAACCGGCGTGGGCGA
>JAPLSP010000486.1 GCA_026398575.1 Candidatus Sumerlaeota bacterium
CTCGTCCATCGTCACCGAATGACTGCGCGCCAGGTTGACGCCATCATCGCCCGCGCACTTGAGCTTTGCGGGCATCAGAGGCGTCTGGGTCCAATCCCCGCCGATGGACTGGAAGGTCAGCACGGCCAGATCGCCCGAGAAGTCGGTGTCCACGCTCGCGCGATTATCGAAGACCAGCCGCGCCTGGCCCGAAGTTACGGACCAATTGAGGCCACGGAAATCACAGGCGCCGCCCGGAGCGATACTCTCCAAGCGAAGCCGCGCATCATCGAAATTGAAGGCAAGGTCCATGCCCGAAACGCCGGCCAAGTGGTCTATCCGAAGCGGCACGGTGGACCTTCCAGGCGCCAGATCCGTCTGGGCGCCCCACGAGACGCGATAAGCCGCGGGCTGGTCCGCCGCTTTCAGCGCCAATCGCGCCGGATCGCTCACCCGCCCCCGGATCGCATAGCGCATCAGCAGCACCACGTCCGCTGAATCCAGCAGCCGGTCGCCGTTCATGTCGCCGGCCTCGATCTGCTCCGTCGTCGGCGTCAAGGTCCCGAGGACAATCATGCGCAACACTGCGGCGTCGGTGATTTGTACCTTCCCATTGCCGTCCACGTCGCCCCAAAGAATCGGCTTGGCCACCGTCAGCGACGCCGTAGCCGTGTTGTCAATCTCAAGGTGCTGCAGTTGCGTGGGCGTCAATAAGTAGTCGAGGATTACTTCGCCAAAGCGGCAGATGGACTGGCTCCAGTCCACGGCCGTCGAACGGATCATGTAGTCAATCTCGAGGACATTGCCCTCGCCCGTGATCTGCACGTCGTTGCCCAAACCGCCTGCGCGCACCACGCCGCTGTTGGGGGCCTCGTTCCAGATGATGCCAAAGGCCTCGGTCAGAGCCGTCGGCCTCACAGCCAGCGGATACATCATGGCCGGATCGTAGAAAACTTCCATCGAGAAAGTCTGGCCCGAAACATCGTTCGGGTTGTCAATCGTTACGCGCTGCGTCACGCTCGTCCCTGCGAAACCGCGCGCGCTGGTCATGAAGACGCGCGTCGCTCCGGTGAGCGCCGCGACCGCCGCCGTCCATTCGCTCTCCACGCCACTGGCCGTCACCGCCGCCAGCCGGTAGTAATAGGTCGTGCCAGGCGTCAGATTCTTGTCCATGTATTCCGTGTTGCAGATCAAGTCGCTATTGACCACCTGGTAAGAGCCTGCCAGGGCCGTGGCGCGGTAGAGGCGATATCCCTTAACCTGTTTGTTGGTGTGCAGCATCCAGGTCAGCCAGACCGACTTGGCGCCCGCCGCCGCCCGCAGGCCCGACGGACTTTCCAGCGAGCCGGCGTCGCGCGTCTTGAGCCACGTCTCCAGAGACCACTCGCTCCAGGCGCCTCGCGAGTCGCACCACCGGGCTTGCCAATAATAAATCGTGTGGTCACTCAGACGGGCTGGCGGAACTTGGTGAACAGTCTGGTTGGTCTGGACGACGCCGGAATCATAGGCCGGATTCGCATAGTCCGGGGATGTATCCCGCCGAATGCGCCATTGCATCGCGGTCATGTAATCTCCCGTATCCGGATCGCTGAAATCCTCGACCATCAGCAGCGGCGTCACCGAGACGCCCGCCTGCCCGTCCTTCGGGTCCTTGTTGACCGGGCGCGAGGGCGTACGGTTGCTCACCGGCGCCGCCACCGTCTTGAAAGACGTCTCCTCTGACCATGCGCTCCAGAGGCCCGTCTGATCCATATAGCACACACGCCAGTAATACAGTGTTTCATAATTGAGATAGCCGCCCGCAATGGCGCGCGACGTCTGCGCTCCTGGCATCTCGCCCGTGTCGTAAGAAGGCGAAGAATAATCGGCCGGGTCCAAACCAGCCCGGATTTGCCAGTGCGTGGCCGCGAGAATGTCACCCACGTTCGCGTCGCGGAACACTGACGCCAGCAGGGTCGGCGTCAGGGCCACGTCCAGCAGTCCCGCCGCCGGCGATAGATTCACCGGCCGATCCGGGGCGAATGGCGTTCCCGAATCCTCTGTGATGAAGCGCGTTTCCGCCGACCATCCGCTCCACAAGCCGGTATTATCCTTGTGTCGCGCGCGCCAATGATAACTCGTCTTATACCCCAGATATCCCGCTGACAGCGTGATGGACGTCAGGGCGTCGGAGCGCTCGCCCGAATCGAAGGCGGGCGACGAATAAGTCAGCGGCGACGTGGTCAGGCGAATCTGCCACTGCGAGGCCGCATGTGTATCCAGGGGATTCGGATCGCGGAATGCCGAGACTTGCAGCAACACCTGCGGCGACACGCTCGACGCGTTGTCTGCAGGCAGGATGTTCTGCGGCGCATACGGCGGCAGCGGCGTTGGACTTGGCGTTGGATGGCGAGTCGGCGTCGGTGTTGGCGTTGGCGTTGGCGTCAGACTCGGCGTTGGCGCAAGGGTGGGCGACGGTGTCGGCGGCGCCAAGACCGTCGTGAACGAGGTCGGCGTGGACCACGCGCTCCACGCGACGTGGTTGTCTTGATACCGCGCGCGCCAGAGGTAGGTCGTGTTGTAGTTCAAGACGCCCGCGCCCAGTGTGACCGAGGTCAGATGCATAGTGTCGGTCGTCGAGTCATAGACCATCATGGACCAGTCGCCTGGGCTTGATGAGGCGCGCACTTGCCACTGCGACGCTGCGTGCGCATCGCCCGCATCCAGATCGGAGAAAGCCGAAGATTGCAGCGTCGGCGTCAGCGACGTACCCGCCGCGCCATTCGATGGGATAATGTTTGTTGGGCTAGTGGGCGCCGTATTCGCGGCGATGGCAAAGACCGCCGTCATTGTCATATTTGCAGTGATAGCGACATTGACTGATGCGGCCATGCTAAATAGCGATCCATCCTTATCCCACCGCAGGAAGGTGTTCGTTCCCGTCATCGCTGGCGCGGTCAAGGTTACCGTCGTGCCGTGGTTATACACGCGCGACGCCGGCGTCGGGCCGGCGCCATTGCCGCTATTGTCATTCGGGCTGATGGCGATAATAACGCCGCTGGCCGGATTGATTGAAGCCACCGTCAGCGTGTAGGTCGTCACGGCCGGCGTTTCATAGACCGCCGTTAATGTAGCGGTGGAGACAACCGTGTAGTTGATCGTCGGTCCAGAGAAATACAACGAGCCGTCAAGGTCCCATTCCTTGAAACTGTTGGCGCCAGCCACTGCCGCCGCGGTCAGCGTCACAGTAGTATTCCGGTTATACAAGCGGGTGAACGTCGTCATGCCATTGCCAAGGCCATCGTTGTCCAGCGGCGTCACAGTAATGGCAACGCCACTATCCGGATTGATCGAGTTCATCGTCAGCGGATATACCGGCGGCGGCGGCAAGATCGTCGTGAACGAGGTTGGCGCGGACCACGCGCTCCATGCCCCGTGGTTGTCTTGATGCCTTACGCGCCAGATGTAGGTCGTATTGTAATTCAAGACGCCCGCGCCCAGCGTGACCGAGGTCAGATGCATGGTGTCGGTCGTCGAGTCATAGACCGTGATGGACCAGTCGCCAGGGCTTGTTGAGGCGCGCGCTTGCCACTGCGACGCCGCGTGCGTATCGCCCGCATCCGGATCAGAGAACGCCGAGGATTGCAGCATCGGCGTTAGCGACGTACTCGTCGCGCCATTCGATGGGATAATGTTTGTTGGGCTATTGGGCGCCGTATTCGCGGCGATGGCGAAGACCGCCGTCATTGTCATATTTGCAGTGATAGCGACATTGACTGATGCGGCCATGCTAAATAGCGATCCATCCTTATCCCAGCGCAGGAAAGTGTTCGTTCCCACCGTCGCCGGCGCGGTCAAGGTTACCGTCGTGCCGTCGTTGTACACGCGCGTAAACAGCGTATTGCCATTCGCTTGGCCCACGTTGTCCGCCGGGCTGACCGAGATCGAAACGCCGCCAGCCGGATTGATTGAAGCCACCGTCAGCGTATAAGTCGTCACGGCCGGCGTTTCATAGACCGCCGTTAATGTAGCGGTGGAGACAACCGTGTAGTTGATCGTCGGTCCAGAGAAATACAACGAGCCGTTGAGATCCCATTCTTTGAAGCTGTTGGCGCCAGCCGTTGCCGGCGCGGTCAGCGTCACGGTGGTATTCTGATCATACAAGCGGGTAAACGTCGTCGTGCCATCGCCCAGGCTATTGTTGTCTAGCGGCGTCACCGTGATGGCAACGCCACTATTAGGATTGAATGAGTTCATCGTCAGCGGATATGCCGGCGGCGGCGGCGGCAAGACCGTCGTGAACGAGGTTGGCGCGGACCATGCGCTCCAAGCGCCGTGATTGTCCAGATGCCTTACGCGCCAGATATAAGTTTTGTTGTAGTTCAACACGCCCGCGCCCGGCGTGAGCGAGGTGCGGTTGAGCGTGTCCGTCGTCGAGTCATAGACCGTAACGGACCAGTCGCCGGGACTGGTCGAGGCGCGGACCTGCCACTGCGAGGCGGCATGTGTGTCGCTCGTGTCCGGATCGCTGAAGGCGGACGATTGTAGCGTCGGCATCAAGGAGACATCCGTCGCGCCATCCGAAGGGCTGGTGTTTGTTGGGCTATTCGGCGGCACGTTCGGATGGAGGGCAAAAAACGCCGTCAGAGTCATACTCTCCGAGACATTCGTGACGGTCAGCGGATTGGCGGTCGAGTAGTCCACTGCGCCCTGTGTCCACTTGACAAAAATCCATCCTGCCGGAGCGTTGGCTGTCACCGCCGTGCAGTTTGCCGCGTGGTTCACTGCCTGTGGTGTGGTCCCCCCCAGCGTCGCGCCCGCCGTTCCGTCGGTCTGGAAGGAAACGGCATGCATTACTTCGAAGCGCCACAGATCGTTGAAAAAGTATGAGTTGTAAGAGTCTGTCCAGCCGCCGCCGAAAAGCCATAGTACGCCTGAGCCGTCTGTCCAACCAGCTGCTCCTTCAAGGGCGCGTGGTGTGTTAGCTGGGTCAGGTGTCCCTAGACTTCCATAAGTTCCGGATGCATTGACCGTATTGCTTCCCTTCATCCACGTCCAGTTGCCCGTCGTCAAGTCGTATTTCCACAGGTCATTCAGAATGCCATAATTGTCCCAGCCGCCGAAAAGCCATAGTATGCCCGAGCCGTCCGGCCACGAAGTCACATTCGTGCGTCCACCGGGTGTGTTGCCTGCGGCGGGCGTTCCCAAAGTCCCGTAGGTTCCGACATCGGGTGCATCGGAGCCTTTCATCCAAGTCCAGTTCCCCGTCGCCGGATCGTATTTCCACAGGTCGTTCAGATTGCCTGACCCCGTGGCGCCGTAGCCAAGACCGCCGAACAACCACAGCGCGCCCGAGCCATCCGCCCATGAGCCCCCGTATCGGCGAGAGCCGGGCGTATTGGCGGCGCCGGGCGTTCCTAAAGTCCCGTAGCTCCCGCTCTGGTTGATTGTATCGGCGCCCTTCATCCACGTCCAGTTTCCCGTTGCCGAAGTATATTTCCACAGATCATTCAAATAGCTAAAATTTCCCCACGCATCGTAGCCATAGCCGCCGAACAGCCATAGCGAGCCCGAGCCATCCGTCCAAGAAACCGCGCCATCGCGCCCGCCAGGCGCGTTGGCGGCAGCGGGCGATCCCAAAGTCCCATAGGTCCCGATCTGGTTGATTGTATTGGCGCCCTTCATCCAGGTCCAGTTTCCCGTCGCAGGTTCGTATTTCCAGAGGTCGTTCAATTCTCCATCAGTCCCCCACGCATCATAGCCATGGCCGCCGAAGAGCCATAGATTTCCCGATGTATCCCTCCACGACACGGCGCCATAGCGCGCGCCGGGCGTATTGGCCGCAGCGGGCGTCCCCCTTGTTCCGTAGGTCCCGGATTGATTGTACGTATTGGCGCCCTTCATCCAAGTCCATTGCCTCGTTGCCGGATCGAATTTCCATAAGTCGTTGTAGACGTATCCGTAGTACCCATATTTGACATAGCCGCCAAAGAGCCATAGCGCGCCTGCGCCGTCCATCCACGTATCAACATAAGTACGCCCGCCGGGCGTATTATCTGTAGCGGGCGTCCCCAGGGTTCCATAAATCCCATAGCCGCTGGCGGGCTCCTTCATCCAAGTCCAGTTTCCCGTGGTTGCCGTCACGGTCTTGAATGAGGTCGGCAGGGACCATGCGCTCCAGAGGTTGTCGCTATTCTCATGGCGCACTCGCCAATAATAGACTGTATCGTAGCTCAAGACGCCCGTGTCCAGTAGGAGAGAGGTTCGGTTGAACGTGTCAGTCGCCGAATCATAGACAGTGACAGACCAGTCGCCCGGGCTAGTCGCGGCGCGAACCTGCCATTGCGAGGCGGCGTGCGTGACGCTCGTGTCCGTATCGCTGAAGGCGGATGATCGCAGCATCGGCGTAATCGTGACGTCAACCGCGCCGTCGGCCGGCGCGATATTGACTGGGTCGGCCGGAGAATTCTTGACGGGCGGCGCGTCTCCCAACTGGGATACTTGCGCGTGCGCGGTAGCGCCAATTACAGCAGCTACCAGCGCGAACAAGGCATATCTCCAACACTTCATCATCCGATCCCTCCGATTCGATTATATTTCCATCAGTTACGCCACCAATCCCTTTCTTGCGTGCCGCGCGCCATGACCCTCAGACGCTTCATCATCCATCCCATCCACCATTTTCCGATATCGTCGCACTCGTCTCATAT
>JAPLSP010000465.1 GCA_026398575.1 Candidatus Sumerlaeota bacterium
AGTACCCGTCGGCGAAGACCGAAACTCTGAAGCAAGTAGAGGTCTTGCGCCGCCGGCATGAAGCTTCGCGCGCATGGTTCGAGGTATCAGGCGGAGTGCATATGGTTGCATTGGCCATGCAGCTGAATGCAGGGGACGTGAACGCACTACGGCAGGCCGTCCTCAAGGTCCGCCCCGGTGCGGACAACCTGAGTTGGCGGTTTGTGGCCGCCGAATGGGTGATTCCCATCGGCGAAGGGCATGTAAAGCCTGAAGATGTCGCGTTGCTGTTCCAGCAAGCGGTCTTCTTGAACACGCGCGAGCGATATTCCGATGCCATAGCCATCTATGAGCAGATATTGAGAGATGATCCGCGATGTGCGGAAGCGTGGTGCAACAAGGGCGCAGCGCTAATGGAACTCAGCCAGTGGCAGGAGGCGCTGAAATGCTTCGAGCGGGCGTTGGAGATCAACCCGCGATATTCGGGGGCTTGGTCCAATATGGGTCTCACATTGGCAAATCTTGACCAAATGGAAGAGGCGCTCAGATGCTGTGACCAGGCCCTTGAGATCACCCCAAAAATAGAACATGCGTGGCTCAACAAGAGTCTAGCGCTCTCGAATCTCGGCCGCTGGAAGCAATCACTCCAGTGTTGTGATCAGGCATTGGAGATCAATCCGCAATCGCTGGCGGCATGGAGCAATAAAGGCGGGGTATTGGGAAAGCTTGGCCGAGGTGGGGAGGCGCTCAAGTGCTGCGAACAGGCCCTTGAGATAGGCGTGAAAGATGCTCTGGCCTGGCATAATAAGGGTACGGTGCTGGGAGGTCTGGGCCGGTGGGATGAGGCACTGAATGCTTTTGACTATGCGCTCGATATCAATCCGCGATTGGCGGAGGCGTGGAGCAACAGAGGCGAGGTGCTGAGGCAAGTCGGACGGTTGGATGAGTCGCTCAAATCTCATGAGAAGGCGCTCCAGATTAGCCCCCGAAATGCGCAGGCGTGGTGCAACAAGGCCGTAACCTTGGGATCTCTGGGCCGACGAGAGGAGGAGATGAAGTGCTATGACCAAGCCATCGGGATCAATCCGCGATGCGGAGACGCGTGGCGTGAGAAAGGTGTCATGCTAAAGGAATTAGGTCAGAGGGAGGAAGCGCTCAAGTGTTATGAGCGGGCACTCGAAGTCGATCCGCAAGATGTGAAGGCGTGGCTCTGGAAAGGCGCGGCTCTGGGGGCTCTGGGGCAGCGGGAGCAAGCGCTGAAGTGTTTTGACCAAGCATGCGAAAAGGCTCCGCGAGACCCCGTGGCATGGTACAACAAAGGCACACTGCTGGCTGAACTGGGCCGCTATGAGGAGGCTTTGGTGTGTTTTGACCAAGCCATCGGCATCAATCCTGGATTGGCGGAGGCGTGGACTAACAAGGGAGTGGCATTCTACAAGCTCAGGCGCAATTCACAGGCTGCGGAAGCCTTTCGCCGTGCCGCTGACTTAGGCAAGCCGGAAGCGAAGCAATTTCTTAATATTATGAAACAGGAAGGACATTAGAGTCGAAAGAAGAGTGCTTCAAGATAGGAACAACTTTCGCCTGCTCGTGTAGTGTGGCGTTTTATCCAACGCTAGTTCAAGGAGGTTAATTCAAGGGATCGATGCTCTGGAAAAGCAAGACGGGGGCTCTTTTCCCTTTGAGTGGTCCCGGGCTGTTGGCGTTAATAAGGACGGCCTTGCAGGGCAGGCCATTGTGTGTGATAGTGATACGGGAGAGGCTTAGGGTACCGTTGACGAATGGGGGTTTGAAATCAGCGGCGAAATCGCTGTAGAGGATGGAGACGACCGAGCTGGGGGCTGCTTGTCGGCTTGCGGTCGTTTATTTATGCGGCCGTCAATCGTAATACCGTGGCATTGGTGCTACCCTTTTCGCTGGAGGAAAGAGATTAGAATAGGAGAAGTTGGCAAGTACGTTGGTACAGGCCAAACCGCGGAAGGCACGAGGAGGTCTTACCAGAAACGGGAAATGGAGCGTTGTGGGTAAGAACGAATACAAGGCGCTAAACTCTTTACTCTCCCATGTGGAGTCCATTTTCCGGAAGTTGAAGAAGCAGTTTCAATTACAGAAAGCCTAGAAAGGAGATAATTATGAGATCTACATGGCCGCTCTTTCGACATTCTATTCTATCGCTAGTCATCAACGTGATAGTCATTCTTGCGGACCCTTTAGCATCGTTGGCGCAAGTATCCAGCTTAAGTGCAACAACACCCTCTCCTAGCTTGCGTCCGGTTCCTCTAGCGGTAGGTGGTCCCGAAATATCAGCCCCCCAAGTCAGAATTGTGGATGTGCGCGTAACCACTGAGTCACAGAGATTCCTTCGTTCCTATCTGCCAATCTTGCGGCCAGGTATGGGAAAAGGGGAACTGCAGCCGGTAATAGCTGACGGCACGCCTTTAGAAGGCAATGTATTCATCATTCTCAAATGCACTCTAATCTTTCCAGGACCGACCGCTGCGATAGACCTTGAACAGGACCTATTCCTGGCGAACGAAGCCGGCGACAAGAAAACTGGCTGCCACCTTACCACGGATATTATAACGGATAATAGTGGTAAGACGTTCACCGGTTTCTGGAAGCAAGGGAAATTTGCTCTAGACACACCACACTGTGATTTTTCGCTTCTGTTTAGCGTCCCTGAGAGGCAAACGAAAATGTACACGCTCCAGTTCCTGGGAAATTCGTATCGTCTTTGGCCAGCTGTAGGCGCGAAGAAGACAAGCCTAAATGCCGAGCCAGGGTCACATGAAACGAATAGGAGATGAGGGGCATGATGATTAAGGGTGGGCGATGGACACGGTCTTGTGAAACTCAGCAAGCGCCTCTGATAGCATGTATCAACTGGTTGACGGGTCGGCGCAATACGGCCCGAGCTATGCGTGAGTAGGCTCTAGAGTAGGAATATAATCTTATGCGGCAGCAGTGTAATGCAGCGAAGGCATTGGCTGGCCATGGCGTAGGCGTTGCGCTTGTATCGGCACTTGTTGTATTGGTAGCGGGCGGCGCACCTTTGTGGGCAGTTGCGGCAATGCATGAGATCCTTCAAGAGGCTTTCCTCAAAGAAGATTGGCAATCGGCGGCGAAGTCGCTGAAGGAGATAGAGAACACCGAAACGGACGCCCATTGCCGGCTTTTAGCTGCTCATGTCTGCTTGGCCCAAAACCACAATAACGAGGCGCTGGTCTTGTTCCTCTCGGCGGAAGAGATGGAATTGGCGGATTGGAAAAAATGGACAAGCGCATTGCGGGTGGCCAATCCGGGCAATGCAGTGGCGCTCTATCTGCATGGGGACGCGCTAGCGCGGACGGGCGACCTGGCAGGCGCGGAAACTTGCTTCACTCAGGCATTGGAGAAGAACGAGAGATTAGGATTAGCTTGGACGGCGCGGGCAGTTGTCCGGGCGACCCAGAACCGGTTTGACGAAGCCTACCTCGATCTGCACCGAGCTTGCGAAGCAGAGCCGACTTTGGCCGAGGCGCATGCCGCCGCCGGTTGCTTGGAGGTTTTGCAATGCAACGCGGAGGGAGCGCGCGACGCGTTTAACGAGGCGCTGAAAATCAATCCTGAGTTCGCCCTAGCCTACAACGGGCGTGGCTGTGCCCGCTACGGTCTGGGCCAGCCTGACGAAGCTGCTGTGGATTTCGAAATGGCGCAGACGCTATGCCCCTTCCTCGTCGTGGCCGAAGTGAACCAGGGCTTTGTCTTGGCGATGGTGGCCCGACAGGTGGACAAACATACTCCGCCCTCGCAGAAGCCAGGAACTGCAATCGAAACCAAGTCCGGTCCGAGGTCGCTTGTCATTGATATCCCCGGCATTGAAAGCCAAGGAGCCGGTCGTCCTGAGAAGTGGTCCCCTGTGCTTATCGGCGAAAAATCCTGTGAGGTGTTCAACATCCGTCATGAGGGGAACTTGGGCACACTTCAGCAATCAGAACCTGGTAGGACAATCGTCATTCCTCGTGGTGCAGACAGCGCCGTCCTGGAGGAGCGTCTGAGTCCTGTTTTGGGAGCGCTCGCACAGGGCAAATCGGTCTATGCGAAGGTCGATCAGAATATCAAGATCGGCGGTTACATGATTGGAGGCAAGCCGGAAGAGCGAAAATGGGCGGTAGATGTCTCGAATTTTTTTTCAAGAGAAGCGCGCCGACGCTATCCCGACATTTCCATTTGGGGAAACACATATAGCGAAGGGACGGTTGTCGCGCAAGAGATGGATATAACAACTTACAACGGCGTGATCCTTGCCTCATACCGGTTTGACGCGCCTGCCATCTCGAAACTGGCCCAAGCGAATCCACAAGTGAAGTTCCTGGTATCCAGCGGAGACCGAGACCTTCCACATGGTATTGGCCCAGGCCTATTATCCATCAATGAACCGAATGTGTCCGTGGTGAACCTTGTTTCCGGTGACATCAGCCCGATCCGTGTTCACAGTCAAGTGCAGGATCCAGCCACAAGAGGTCAGTATCAGGTGAAGACCGGTATCGGCGGCATTGAATCCCGAGAGGGAACTCTCGGCGATCTTGCGCGCAGTTGGAAAGAAGCCGAGGGTCGGGGTAGCGCCTCTCCTCAGACAAAATCCAGTCCAATTTCCCAGTCGCCCTTGTTGACGCCTGACGGACTTGAGACTGCCTACAAGCAGCGAGGATTTGATTCGGTGTATCATGAATTGACGGATATGCGCCAGAAATTGGTGGCACAATGCTGGGAGGTCAACCGGTGGATGCAAAAAGAATATGGTCCAGGCGTTGACCGGCTGAACCAGGGGATTATCGCCGTCGAAGCAACGAAATCGGGAATACGAGTGGGCAAGATGCTAGGCATCCTGGCGACGGGGAATCTGTCTACATACTTCGGGCAGGGGAGCATTTATCTAGGCAAGGATGCCATCAGCGCAAAGCTGGAGACGCTTCCTTCTGAGCGCCGTGAAATCGCAAAGACGATCCTCGCCGGGATGAAAGAAAATGGAACGTTCGATTTTCCCGCCGCGTTTCTGGAAGCGAATTGGGATGCTTCAAAAGGTGTGATGAAGGCGGGCATTGACCTTTATCACGGGCAAGCAACACAGAAATTGCAGTCAATTATTGTCAATCCCCTGACGGTAAGCAAGATTGAGGACTCCTGTCAACGTCTTGTGGCCATGGAAATAGCGCGAAATCCGGATACTTTCAAAGCCAAGATAGAAAAGCAAAAGCAGGCGCTGACCGGAATCAGTTATTCAGCCAAACAGCCGTGGTCACAGATGCCCGAGCTGATGAAAGCGGTTACGCCGAATTCCGGCGGCGGTCCGGTTGTTGTGATGGGTCAAGACAGGGTGCGCAGTTTCGCTTTTGAGCGGATGCTGAACAACCAAGGCATTTCCTCAGTGGGTACGTCGCCGCTTAATCAAAAGGACTTGGATCGCTTGCGGATGGCGATCAATCCTGCTTCTGTCGTCGCCTTCAAGACGGACCTTAATGACATGCGCCGCAAGTTACTACCAGTCTTTCCGCCTGTTGATCATGGCGGCGGCGGCGGCGCGTCTGTATCTCCAAGCGGTATCGCAGCAAATATGCTTCAAATGCCCCGCTCGGATGGAAACATGGTTAAGCTGCCATTGCCATCAAGTCTTCAAACGCCTTCAGGCAACTGGGGAGCATTTCAGCCATGGACTCCCAAAGGCAATGTGGGTGGTGTGGATACCAAGCAGCTGGAATGGGTGTTTGTTGATAGAGGCGATTGGCCTGTCATAACGTTCTTCACTCTGGCATATACTCAGCCCGTCAAGGAAAGCCAGGGCGATAGACCAAAATAAACGGCAAAAAGGTTGCTTTTTATGCAAGGATGGCTTTGTAGCCGGCTTTGGTTACGGCTTCGGTCAACGCTATTGCGCGGAGGGCTTCGCCGGTGATGGTGGCGCGACCATTTTTTAGGTCAACTACTGCCTGGGTTACGCCGGGGACGGATTCGAGGGCGCGCTTGACGTGGGCGGCGCAGTGTTCGCAGGTCATGCCTTCGACTCGCAATTCTAATTGTTCCATTTTTGGTTGATCCTCTCCAGCGGTAGGGGGCGTTTGCGCTTTGGATTGGGGTTTGGGGGTAAGGCGGCGGAAGGCGGCGATGATGTCGGAGGCGGCGAACCAGGCTATCAGCGCGAGCATGATTGCTACGCATGTATAAGTGAATAGCGCAGCGGCCCCGCCGACTCCTCCGTGTATATGCTCATGGCCGGCCATCGCATGATGCGGGACGGCGATGACCCATTGGAAGGCCCATCCCAACAAAATGCTCATCACTGTCACGGTCGTGAGATAAATGATGGTCACGCGGCGGCCGAAGGTTTTGTAGATGGCGCCGATGGTGGCGATGTTGCTGGCGGGGCCGGCGATCAGGAAGACGAGCGCGGCGCCGGCGGGGAGTCCGGCGTGGACCAGCTCGGCGGCGATGGGGACCGAGGCGCTGGCGCAGACGTACATGGGAATGGCAATCGCCACGACAACCAGCATCCCGCCGATTCCCTGCATCCAGGCATAGTTCTTGAAGAAATCCTTCGGGATCAGCGCGCCGAGGAGTCCGGCCACCAGAACGCCGACGATGATCCACACATAAACCTCGCGCAGGAGCCGCCCGAATCCAAAGCGGAAGATTTCTTTGAACCATCCGCCGCGTCCGTTGGCGCCATTCCAGTTGTTATCCGCGCAACACTGCATCGGCGGCTCGGGCATGGGATCGTTGCGCTCGAACCAGTTGACCGCCATGCCTCCCACAATGCCGGTGATGAGGGCGCTGAAGACTTTGAAGATCGCGAACGGCAGCCCCAGGAATGACGCGCTGACCAGGATGGAATCCACACCGGTCTGGGGCGTGCTGATGAGGAACGCCACGGACGCGCCGTTACTAGCGCCGTCTTTCTTGAGGCCGATGGCCGCCGGGATCACGCCGCACGAACATAGCGGCAGCGGCACGCCGAGCGCCGAGGCTTTGATGACGTCGCTAAAGCCGCGCTTGCCGAATCGGCGGTGAATGAAGCCGCGCGGAAGCGCGACGTGCACAATGCCGGCGATCAGCATTCCCATCAGCAGCCACGGCGCGAAATCCAGCAGGACCTGCCATGATTCCGTATTAAATTTTAATAAAAACGCCCCCATTATGCTCCTTCGCTTTCTTTCTTTGAATAGCTTATCCCGCCGGGGCTCAAATGTCAGCAGCAATCTTTTTAGCGTTGATTCGCGTTGATTAGCGGTTGCATGCATGCGGTTTTTCTTTTCAGGCAAAAAAATGTCAGCATCATCTATCACCAATTTCGTCGGCGCCGAGAAACCGCTAATAATCGCTAATAACCGCTAATATATAGCATAACTACCGCGTCTTGCGCGCGGGGAATACGCCGAGCATAAGAACGGCGATCAGAAATCCGGCGAGGGCGGCGCGCGCGGCGGCGGACAGGGGAGCGGGGGCTATTCGGAGTGGCGCGGAGGCGGATTCGAGCTGCTCAAGGGCGGGCTCATCCAACAGATGCTTCATTGCTGCTTTGTTTTGGGCGTCGGCGGCGTCCAGCGCTTTTTGGCGGCGCGCGTCGCGGTCTTTCTGTTCCGCTTCGATCAGGATCGCCGCCAATGCTGCGGCGCCCAGGCGCGCGGTTTCGGGATGGCGCGCTTCGAATGCGATCTCAACGACGCTTTCGGGTTTGGAGCGCCGGACGTGGAAGGCTTTGTTGCGAAGAGTCTGCGGGTTCGTGCGATCTAACTCGGCGGCCTGTTCGGGCGGCAAATCCTTTCGCATTCGCGCCTGCCATTGGCTCCAGATGGCGTCGCTGTGCGCGAGGCGGGCCAGTGTATTGATCTGATAGGATGTCAGGAATTGCTCCATGGTTTGGTTTTCGCGCAAAATGCGATTGCCGGTCAGACGGACAAACTCTTCGGCATAGCGATCCATGGTTTGCGCGAGGGCGGCGGGGGAGGACGGGGTGGACGGGGTGGACGAGGTGGATGGGGTGGACGGGGTGGACAGGGTGGATGGGGTGGGCGGTGCGGTGGATAGGATCAGTTTCAGTGTTTGGATTTCGGCGCGATAGTTGATCCGCAGGATCACATGGCTTTCATAGACAGGGGCGCGCAAGGAGACGGCGGCGGCGGCGACGAGAGCAAAGAGAAGCGCTGTTAATGGAGGGATGTACCAGCGGCGGGCGATGGCGGCGGCGGGTTGCGACAGGGGGCAACAGGTTGTTGTTGGATTACTCATAGTTTGCTTGAAGGGACTGACTCCAAACTAAAGTTTGGGGGAAACACCATCTAAAGATGGAACTCCGAACGCCATTCCATCATGCCTTCTTGTATTGCACTCTGCGGTGGAAGCGGGCGCGCAGGGTTTGGACGAAGGATTCGGATATTTCGTGCAGGTCATGCAGGGTCAGGTGGCACTCGTCGAACTGTCCGTCGTTGAATCGCGCGCGGATGGCTTCGAGCACGAGGCGGCGGATTTCGTCTATGTCAACGGTCCTGCCGGTAAACATCGAATGCGCCGTCGCTTCGACCGCATCGGCCATCATCAGGATGGCGGTTTCGGGCGTTTGCGGCTTCGGGCCGGGATAGCGGAATTCGTCCTCCATCACCGGCTCCTTGGTGGACGAATTGGAATACTGTTGCAGCGCCTGATTATAGAAATACGAGATCAGCGTGGTGCCGTGATGCATCGGGATGAAGTCAATGACGCGCGGCGGCAGATGATAGTTGCGCGCCAGTTCGATGCCGTCTTTGATATGGCTCTTGATCAGCAGCGTGCTCATGTGCGGTGTGAGTTTGGCGTGAATGTTGGTCTCTTCGGGCGTGACCTGGTTTTCGGTGAAGTATTCGCGTTTGGCGATCTTCCCGATGTCGTGAAAATAGGCGCCGGCGCGCACGAGCAGGAAGTTGGCGCCGATGGCATCGGCCGCCGTCTCGGCCAGCTTGGCCACGTTCAGGCTGTGCTGATAGGTTCCTGGCGCCTCGCGCTCCAGGTGCGTCAGCAGCTCATGCCGGGCGGTCAATTCCAGCAGGCGCATGTCGGTGACGACGCCGAAGAATTTTTCGAAAAAGACCGGCATGTAATAGACCAGCGGAATGCACATCAACCCATTGGCCAGAGCCGCTGTCAGCGTTTGGATGTTCCTGGCTTCATTCCCCGCCATTCCCTCGGGATTGATCAGGAACCGCGACGCGGCGACGCAAAGGAGGTTTGCGAAAGAGATCATCAGGCCGGCGATGATGAACTGCTTGCGCTCGCGCATCCGGTAGAGCGTCGCCATTCCCATCAAGCCGCCCGCCATCGCCATGAGCACGGCATCGAGCCGGAAATCGGCCGCGATGCCAAAGAGCAAACTCGAAAGCATGACCATAACCGTGGCCATGCGGGCGTCAATCAACATGAGTCCGAGAATCCCGATAATGCCGGCGGGGAAGAGCGCGGAGGCCACCGTTGGGTCGGGGATGAAGATGAGCGCCATGCGCCCGAGGAGCAGCGCCGTCAGGATGGGGAGCATCACCAGCCACAAGCTGGCGGCGGTGAAATCCATCTCGGGATGGAATTTGCGGATATGGAAAATCAGGAATGCAAACGCCATCGCGACGAAAATCGCCTCGCCGCCCAGCCGGATCCAAAGCATCCGCACGCGGTGAGCGTTGACCTGCTTCACGGCCTTCATTTCCTGCTCCGTGACCGTCGCTCCCTTTTGAATGACCAGCTCGCCCTGCCGGATTGTGACGGTGACCGGTTCGATATTTTTCAGGTACTCCTCGCTCGCTTTGCGATTCACCTCGAGGTCATACACAATATTCGGCTGCTGCGCCAATGCCAGCGCCAGGTCCTGAAGCGCCTGCGTCATGATCTGAAATTCGGGAGCGCCGCGCGGAATAAAGCCGGGCGCACGCGAGCGCACATAGCGCGGCAGATCGTCGGCAAGCCCCAGGACTTGCTGAGGATCGAAAGTCTTTTCCATCGGCGGCCGCTCGACTTTGATCACCAGGCGCCAGACCGCGCGATCTGCGTAAACCCGGAACGACACTTTGTCTTTGATGACGCTCTGCTTGAGGTAAATGTCGTCCAGCAGCCCTTTCATGGCCGTTGCGAACGCCGGATTGTGGGCCAGTTGCGGCAGCGCGTCCAGGACGGCTTCCGGCATCTTGGGCAATCCCAATTCCTCGGCTTTTTTCGCGACGACCTGCCGGCGCAGACTGGCGGCCTGCTCGGGGCCGATCGCGGGCGGATACTCTTTTTCCGTGATCTTGGCGCACGCCTCCATGAATTGGCCAAAGCGCTTTTGGGCCTCGTCCAATACGTCGCTGTCATAGATATAGATATGCTTATAAAGCCGCCAGGCGTCTTCGCGCTTCTTTTCCGTGGCCGCTTTGTCTTCGAGCAGGATATCCAGCGGGGCGCGAATGTCGCGATCGGCGATCTTGCCTTTTTCCAGGATTTCGCCGCGCCAATACGTCAGGGGAGAGATGAGCCCGAGGGTCACCAGGAACGAAAAGATCAGGACCAGCAGGCGCACAATGCGGATTTTACGCCGCCGTTTGCGCCGCGCATAGACGTCCATCTCGCGTTCTTCGCCGAGAGGGGAAGGACTCAGATCGGATTTATCAGCGGCTGAGGACATAGCGGAGCGCGAGGTTTGTAGGATGCGTCCTGTTCCATCAATCAATCACTCGCCCCTAGAATCGCCGGTTTGGGACTCGGAAACAAACAAAAAATGCGGCGGGAGGCGAAGATGGGCGCAGAGTGGGGAAGATTCTGAAGCGCGTAAAACACAAATGACAAAACAATGGATGACAAAATAATACAAAGGCTTGGTTTTAATTGGCGATACTTCTATGAAAGGTTGTCATCATTTTGTCATACATTGTTTTGTTAAAGGACGAAAGCAATGCGTTCAGAGGCGGCG
>JAPLSP010000558.1 GCA_026398575.1 Candidatus Sumerlaeota bacterium
GCGCGGCGCTGACGGCCATCCCCAACTACGTCCGCCTCAATCGCGGCGGACGTTCGATAGTCTGGATGAAGGATGAATAAGCGCTCATATTCGAATTACGTTACTGAATTTGTGATTCGGAGCAACAAATGAAAGCTTTGATGGAAATGAAGGCCGCAAGAATTTCTATTTTCGCGGTTGCTTTGGCAATTGCTTTGAGCTTGCCGGGACAAGCCGCCGAGCAGTCCATTGTCCTCAAAGGCGGTCGCCATCAGATCGCCTTCAGTCCGGAGAATGGCGCCATCCTGAGCGTCAGCGACGGCGTTTCATCCGTCGCGATTTTCCGCAGCGGCGAGCCAGGGCTGTGGCAGCTGCGCTTCCGCGACGGCGGCTTGCTTTGCGCGGCGGATTTCAAAAGCGCCTCTGGCGCGCGGCGGTTCGATCTCCAGCGCGACGCCGGCGCCCAATCTCTGCAACTGACCTATCGCGCTCCAGAAGCAATCGTAATCGTCACCGTGAAAGCCCACGACTCCGGCTTCGATTTTCAAAGCCAAATCACATCCATAAGATCCACTTCGTCCACCGCGTCCACCAGGTCCACTCGGTCCACCCTGTCCACCCCGTTCACCGCCTCCACCGCTTCCACAATCCTTGAGTTCGTTCTCCCCGCCCGCCTCCGCTTCGATCCCGATTTCGTGCGCCGCTTCGTATCGCCACTGAATCCACATCGAGGCGTGGGCGCTGCATTCAACGCGGCGTTCTTCAAATCGCAACCGCCCGAAAAGCCATCATCATGGAGAAATGTCAATCCGGGTCCCGCCGGCTATCAGCGCCTCTTCGGCAGCGGTTTGAGGATGCTCGACATGAATGCCCCCGCGGTGAAACTGCAGGTCACGGCGGAAGGCAGGGAATGGTTCGGCCCGGACCTTTCAGCGCGCCTGACAAAAGCCTCGGCTCGCGTCTGCCGGCCTTCGCTCCCCGCGCAAGTTGACCTCACGCTGATCGGTTCCGAAAACGGTCCTTTCTTCAGCGCGAGCCATCTGGGCGGCAAGGGCTCTTTGTGGCGCTTCGGCGCGATGGTGGATGAAAGCGTTGGCGCATTGGTTGTGGATTCGGTCGCGGCTGTCATCGCCAAACTTGCCAAGGCGCCCGCGGCGGGCAAGAAACTGGGGCTGGTCTGCCTGCTCAACGGCCCGTCGCAGGGCGGCGGATGCGAAGTGGCGATACAAACCTGGCGCGCGCGCTTCGAGCAGCTGGCAAAGGCCGGCGGATTGGAACTTATCGAGTTCGCCAGTCCGGAGGCGATGGTCGCAGCCGCGCAGGGCGGCGATTTTCTCGCGATCCTCAATCCTTATGGCGAAGGGCTGCCAACGCCGGCCAAATCCACGCTGCGCGACACGGTTGACGCGATCGGGCGTTATGTGCGCCAGGGCGGGAATTGGTTCGAGGTGGGCGGATACACGTTTTATGCGGCGCTCCAGCCGTCCAGGTTCCTGAAATATGAAAGCCCCTATCCGCCGCTTTTCTCCGACTTCGTGCATCTGGATTCCGCTGCCGGGAAGGCTTCGCTTTATCGGATTCAGCCGCGCTCCTGGAAGCCCTGGGCGGGCGCGCAAACTCCACAGGATATTTTCGTTCCGGGGCGGCTGGCCTTCGCCGGCGATGAGCAGGGCGGCTGGTTCGAGCGCGCGTTCGCGGCCTACATTGCGCCCGGGCAGACGTGGACGGCGCCGGTCGTGCGCCTCGCGTTGGGCAGCGGCGCCGAGGAAAACCTGCGCGCGTATTGCGATGCGAACGGGATCACGCGCTCCCTGCGCGAAAAAATGCCGCCGGACGTGTTCGAGAAATTCCGCCGCGCCGTGCTGATCAAGTATGACGGCAGCGCGCGGGACATGATGGCCTCGCTTGATAAGTTGCCCGCGCCTGCGCTGCTTCATTACAGCGACTACCTCAAGGGCGGATTCGATAAGGAATATCCCGACCACCTGCCGCCGCGCCCCAGCTTCGGCACGCCGCAGGAATTGCGCGCATTCCACGACCGCGCCCACGCGCTCGGTCATCTCGTCATGCCTTACACGAATCCCACCTGGTGGTGCGATCATCCGCGCGGACCGACGTTCGAGCGCGCGGGCGAGGCGCCGCTGCTTATCAAACTGGACGGAAAGACTTCCCACGAACGATACGGTAACAATGACGGTTGGACAATCTGCTACTGGCATCCCGCCGTGCGCGCGGCCAATACCCAAACCTTGCGCCAGTTCACGGATGAATATCCGGTGGACATTCTTTTTCAGGATCAATGCGGCGCGCGCGGGTGGGCTTATGATTTGAATCCCGCTTCGCCGACGCCGCTGGCCTACATCGAGGGCATGCTGTCGCTGGTGGAGGAAGAATGCGCCGTCAAGCCGCTTTCCACCGAGGACGGCTGGGACCGCGTCGTGAACGCCGAGGCGCAACTGTGCGGATTCACGTTTGCGCTCGGGCCGGGACGCAAAGCGGCCTTCGCGCCGGAGCTGAAAACCATCTATCACCCGAGCACGTGGCAGTTATACCCTTTCGCGCAACAAGTCGCTCACGACAAGTGCGCGATGCTCCATCACGATCTGGGCAAATTCGTCTCCGACCGGCCCTCGCTGAGCTGGACGTTGGGCTTGGGCTTTGCGATGAGCTGCCGGATAAATGCCAGGGCGCTGAACGAAGCCGGCCCGCGCGAATGGATTCGGTGGGTGGACCGCATCCAAAAATCGGTTTGCGCGCGCTATGTCGGCGAGCCGGTGGCGGCCTTCGATCATCAGCAAGGCGGCGAATCCTCGGGTGACGATGGCGTGATCCGCGCCGCCTATGGCCCGGTTCGCCTGGTGGCTAACCTTAGCCCCGCGCCGCGTCGCGAGGAGGAACGCGAACTGGCAGGCTACGGTTTCTATGCGACGGCGCCCGGCATGATCGCGGGCAATCTGCGCAACGTGGCCGGCATGGACTTAGGCGAAGAAGGCATTGGCTTCGTCACGGAAGGAGACGCAAAACGGGCGGAGATATGGATCTATGCGCCGGCGGGATTCGAATGCGCCGTCGAACTGCCCAAGGGATTCAGCGGAGAAGCCACAGTGACTTTCGACGGCGAACCCGCTCGTTTGGTGGCAGTCCAAGGCGCCATCCGCTTGAAAATTCCCGCATCAAGCGCCTCCGCAGCCCCACCCAACGCCCCCGCCGCCAAGTCCCTCAAACGCCTCTGGCACGCGCAAGTGGCCAAGCGATAAAGTAAAATTAATTCCCAAGATGATTTCAGCGCGCCCCTTGCCTCCTTTCCGTCCCTTGGGTCCCTTGTGTCTCTTGGGTCCCTACCGTTCTCTTGTGCGCTTGGCGCTCCACTTCCTGGCTTGCTTCGCGCGATTCCGCAAACTAGCCTTGCCCTTTCCGAGAACGCCGAAGGCGACGGGGAATGACTGGAAATTTTGGAAAATTGGCCGAATGCATTGTCACCCTCTGGATGGCAGCGGGTGGCTTTCTGTTTGTTCTTGCCTGGTTGAGCATTCCCATTCTGATCGTCTTTGCGGCGCATCGCTTCGTCCAGTTGCATGACGCCCGCCATGATCTGCGCGTCACGGCGCCGACGCATGCCGCGCTGCATTTCTTGTGCGCGGGCTTGTACGGCGTGTTCTTCCCGGTCTATTATCTCCTGTCAACGCGCTTCACCAGTGAACTGGCCATCTGGGATTTGGGGCGCGGCACGAACACGCGCTGGAGCTTCGGACTGGCGATGGCTTGTCTGGGATGGCTGGCGGCGCATCTGATCGAGGCGTTGGCGCGCCGTGGGGCGATCCGTTTCAGCCGCCATTGGATTGACCGAGGATTCGCCTTGGTGGGTTTCGGGCTTTTCGTGCGCTATCAGATTCTCATGCTGGAGCAGGGATTGATTCCGAAATCCCAAGGCGGGCCGGATATCCAGGAGTCGGTCTGGATCATCCTCATTGGGCGTGTCATTCCGCAATTGCTGTTCGGAGGGGCCTCGCTTGTCTTTGGCTTCGCCTGCATCGAGGCATTCTTCGGGAGATCGAATGATCCCATCCGCCGGCGATGGAAGGCGGCGATTCCGCTGGCGTGCGCGCTGATCGCGGCCATGCTCAGCCCTTTATGGCTCAGTGTTCCGCGCACGACCCCGAGCCAGGCCTTGAAAGCGATTGAGGAAAATCGCACGATCATTACTGAGGTGGCGCATCGCGCGCAGATCGAGCCGGCGCTGCTGGCGGGAATTGTCTATGCGGCCCAGACGCGCGATCGCCCGAGATGGACGGGCAGGATTTTGGAAACCGCCAGCGCTCACGCATGGGATTCGCAGCACTGGCTCCGCAGGGGAGTCAAACCCGCCATCAACGCTCCCGGAGGATTGGCGCAGATTCGCCCACTGACGGCTATTCAAACCTGCTACCTGGTGGGCATAGCAGGAGGATTCTCCTACGGCATGCCGACGAGCTCGCCATCCCCAAAAACAGACGTACACATAGAGCGATTTTTGGATTATGCATGGGACCGCCTTATGGTAAATAATACCAGTCTGAAGCATATCAATCCTTCGATCCCTCATAATCCGGAGATATTATTCATCCTGCTTCGTGAGCACTCGAGCAACGGCCGCATGGAGGAAATGCTTCTCAAACCGGAGATGAATTTGACGCTGGCGGTGGGCATGTTGGCGCTGCTGCGCCAACAATGGCGCGCCGAGGGATATCCCATTGGCGACCGCCCGGACATTCTCGCCTCGGTATATCGCAACGGATATGAGCTGTCGCATCCGCACAGCAATCCGGCGCCGAATGAGTTTGGCCGGCGCGTGGCGGAGTTCATGAAATCTGAATATTGCCGGAAGTTTTTCAATGAATGATCGTATGCCTTTAGCCGCGCAAAATGGGCACATAAAATTCTGTTCGGCACAGGCAGCGAAGGCAAGGCGAAAACATCCTGCGGCGCGTGGATGACGCG
>JAPLSP010000352.1 GCA_026398575.1 Candidatus Sumerlaeota bacterium
CAGAGCCGGTTATTCCGCTTTTTCCATTTCCTCCCATGCCTTCGAAAACTCAAACGATGATCACGTTCATGCTGATTCCAAGTTACGACTGTGCACTCAGGATGAGCACCGCTTTTCACCCACTAATTCCTCAAGGGAACCCCTTTAATAAGAGAATTTTTCTGTTTATATATGGCTTAAGATTGGGGTCATTATCAAGGTTCTTCCGTATAACACATGCAGAATTGCATAATACCAGAAGCACAACGTCAAGTAATTTCATATTTCCAGCCATAGTATGCCCCATTATCATATATCTTGTCTCACACAGATTAGCAAAATATCCATAAGAATAACTCATAGCTATTGCCAAATACAACAAACGTGGAAAAACACAGCAATTTAGCTACCTGTTTATTGCATAAGTCACCGGCGCCAGACGCCGGTGGGGAAGGTTGCTTTGTGACGCCACTCCTTGGCGCAGGTACTAAATGATATACGGCGGCCGCATTGCGCGCGACCGCAGCCGGTTGGCTTCGTCGTCGCCGATGAACTCGGCCTTGACCAGATCGAACTTCAGGTTTCGCTTCAATTGCCCGCAGTAGTCGGCGGCCAGGCAGATGCTCATGGAGCGGAACATGACTTCGGGGTTCGCCACCGTGAGGCGCCGCGAGCGGATGCAGTCGAAGAAATCCCGCACGTGGTTCAGCGACCGTTGCGTCCGGCCCACGTACTCCGCCAGCACTTTCTTGTAATCGCGCATCAGCGCCGGCGATGATACGTCGGGCATCGAATAGCCGTCGGCGGCGCCAACCCATCCTTCGGGACCATCGAACCGCTCGCCGCACGAGCCATGCCAGAGCTCACACTTGTCCCAGACCGAGCCGGCGACACGGAATAGAACCAGCTTCACACCGTTGGACAAGCGCGTCAGCATTGTCGCATCCGGTCCGGCATATTCGAACTCGATGGTGGTGACGTTCGTCATATCGAGTCCGGCCAGCGCCTGCGCGACCGTGTGCGCGCCCCACATCGCGACATCGGTGGCAAAATCATAGAAGTGATACCACCCATTCCCAATTGCATACGTGCGATTGTAGGGCCGCATGGGACATGGGCCAACCCACAGATCCCAGTCCAGTTCCTCCTTCGACGGTTCCGCTTCCGCCGGCAACCAGTCGGTGCGCATCCCATCGCGCCAGCGGCAGTCGGCGTAAGCGGTATGAATCGGCCCCAGCCTGCCGGTGCGCGCCATTTCGATGGCGAAGATGTGATTCGGCTCGCTCAGACGCTGCGCGCCGGTCTGATAGACCCGCGCATACTGGCGGGCGGTCTCAACGATCATCTGCCCCTGCGCCATCGTGAGACACGCCGGTTTCTCGGAATAGACGTCCTTGCCCGCCCGCATCGCCAGGATCGAAGCCAGCGCGTGCCAGCGGTCGCCCGTGGCAATGAACACGGCGTCCACATCCTTCCGCTCTTCCAGGAATTGGCGGAAATCGCCGTACGTCGCGCAATCCTTGTTGCCGTATTTCTTGTCCACAGCGTTCTTGGCCGCTTCGCGCTGGCTCTTCCGGACATCACAGATGGCGACAATCTGCACATCCGCCTCGCCGATCGTCCACCCCAGATCGTGCGTCCCCCGCCCGCCGACACCGATCATGCCCATCACAATGCGTTCACTGGGCGCAACCGAACCGTTGCGCCCCAGCGCCGCCGCTGGAATAAAATACGGCAGCGCCACCGCGCCTGCCGCCATCGCCCCCTTTGTCAGGAACCGACGCCGTGTGAGTATCGTACGATTGTCATTGCGCATAGTATTTCTCCCTTTGGGCGACGCGGGCAGTGGGTAGGTGCGGGGACGCCGGACCGCACTATTAAGCCGGGGCCATTAATGCGGTTCGGCGTCCGGCGCCTACCACTGCCCGTCATCTCAAAATTTTAAGACCACTAACCTAAAGTCCCGGCTGATGGCCGTTTTTTTTTTCGCCGCTGGCGGACAATCATCGGAGGTAGGCAGCGACATCGCAAGGCGTATCGCTCGCGTCCCGCTGCTTTTTTGCTTTTACCGGCCGATGAGGAAATTCCGGAAACGCACCTTGGCCTTGCCGAGATAGAGCAGCGGCGGAATTCAGCGGCGGTCAACGGCGGCAGCGGCAAGGTATGCCTTTAGCCGTATAATGACAAGGCGACCACAGAGACACCGAGGCACAGAGAAATTCACAAAGAGCATTTTTTATGAATTTCTTGATATATTTCTCTGTGTCTCGGTGTCTCTGTGGTGGCTTTATACCAATTGGCTAAAGGGTTGCGCGGCGGAGTCAGGCCTGGCAGAGACAGGGGCGCAATGGCATTGACCCGGCGCTTGTGACGCGGCATGGTTTGGCGGCGAGCGATGCGAAAGCGGAAGCGGTGGACCCCGAGGCCAGAGGCCAAACAAACAAAAGGAACCGGGATAAACATCAAAAGGAAAACACCATGACTCACTCGACTCACCCAAAACTAAAAGGAATCGCATTTGGAATCGTATTTGGAATCCTATTTGGAATCGTGTTTGCCTTTACCGGCGCCCAGGCGTTTGCGGCGCTGGAACTCTCGACGCTGTTTTGCGACCACATGGTGATGCAAAGGGGTATGAAGGTTCCGGTCTGGGGCTGGGCCGAGGCGGGAGAGGAAATCACCGTCTCAATCACCCAGCAGCCCAAAGTGGGAGAGGAAATCACCGTCTCAATCGCCCAGCAGACCAAGACGGGCACGGCGAATGCCGCGGGCAAATGGATGGTCCGTCTCGATCCGATGGAGACGGGAGCGCCGCGCAAGATGACCGTCAAGGGCAAGACCGGCTCTCGGGAGGTCAACGACATTCTGCTCGGAGAAGTCTGGGTCTGCTCCGGACAATCCAACATGGCGTGGCCGCTGAAGCAGGCGAAGAATGGCGCCCAGGAAGTCGCCGGCGCCAACTACCCGGAAATCCGCCTTTTCGATGTGCCGAACGCCATGGCGGCCAAGGGACCGATCGAGCGCCTGCAAAACAGCAATCCCATCGTCGCAAAAAACTTTTGCGTCTGGCGCCCCTGCTCTCCCGACACCGCCAAAGACTTCTCCGCCGTTGCCTATTTCTTTGGCCGCGACCTCCATCAGGCGATGCATATCCCGGTCGGACTCATCTCCAACTCGGTTGGCGGATCGCCCATCGTAGCGTGGATCAGCCACGACGCGCTCATGGCCGATCCCGATTTCAAATCAGTGGCGCAGTATTACGACGGCCTGGCGAACTACGTCGAAAACACCCCGAAAGGAAAAAAGGACTTGCAGGACCGAAGCGCGGAATACGACGCCAAACAGGCCGCGCTCAAGGCCGCCGGCAAGCCCGCCCTCTGGCCCCCAAAGTATCCCGGACCGGCGCAATCTTATGGCTTTGGGTGCACGTTGTTCAATGCTCTCACCAATCCCCTGATCCCTTACGGCATCCGCGGCGTGGTCTGGTACCAGGGGGAGGCCGAATGGCAATGGATGTACGAATACCGGGGAATATTCCCCGTGCTCATCAAGGATTGGCGGAACCGCTGGGGCCAGGGGGATTTCCCGTTTCTCTTTGTACAACTGCCCAATTGGTCGAATGCAACTCCAGAGCCTGACTCCGGCGGGTGGGCGTCCATCCGCGAGTCGCAGCTCCTGACCCTGAAACTCCCAAACACCGCAATGGCCGTCACAATTGATGTCGGTGAGGCGGCAAGCATCCATCCGGTGAACAAGCAGGACGTGGGTCAGAGATTGTCTCTGGCCGCGCGCGCCGTCGCCTACAACGAGAAGATCGTTTACTCCGGCCCCATCTATCGCGGCATGAAGATCGAAGGCGCCGCCATCCGTCTGACCTTCGATCACGTCGGCAGCGGTTTGATGATCGGCAAAAAAGCCGCCCTCCAGCCCGCCGCCGAGGACAAGGAGGGCAAGCTCAAACGCTTCGCCATCGCCGGCGAAGATATGAAATTCGTCTGGGCCGACGCCGTCATTGACAAAGACACCGTCGTCGTCTCCTCCCCCGCCGTCCCCAACCCCGTAGCCGTGCGCTACGCCTGGGCCAACAATCCTGAAGGATGCAACCTGTATAACAAGGAAGGCCTTCCCGCATCACCGTTCCGAACGGATGAAAGCAAGCCCGCGCCACCCATGGGGGCATTCTACAAAGCCAAACTCGAAAAGCCCTTCGCCCTCTCCCCGGTAAAATGATACAAAGGATATTGCGAAGCGGTTTTCATTGTCTTTGCGGCAGCGCCACTGGCAGCGCCACTGGCAGCGCCACTGGCA
>JAPLSP010000168.1 GCA_026398575.1 Candidatus Sumerlaeota bacterium
TACCCTGGGCGCGCCTGTTCCCAGGCAATGTACTGCGGCGCAAGAAGAATAGTCGAAGTCCCACGCTCCCGCATAAAGAATATCGCAATAAGAAAGCGCAGATCCGCTGTCAGAGTTGGAAAAATTAAGCCCTTGCCATGCCCCGCGCGTTTCATTGTCGCTGGAAAAAATTATCCGCTCTGTTTCCGTTCCTTGAGCCAGCAAGGAGCCATTGACAAGGCACTTCGTATCTCCGGCAAAGTAGAATCGGCTCCCCGGCGAGAGCGTCAACCGATTGCCGGAAGCAACACTTATCGAACCCAGCACGTCAAAGTCCGCTTGGGGCCACACCGTTGTTTGGGTCAGCTGACTCCCGAATATCCCCCACCGGTTGTTGGCTCCGTTTCCAAACGAAACTACCTCTGCCATTACGCTCGCCATGTTGTTCATCGGGCAGATTACGCCGTATTCTCCGTTTGTGCTCACGGTGCAGGCGCTTACGGTAATGCCGGCGTCAGAGTTACACACTATCCCTGACCCGGAATTGTCCGATATAATGCAATCGCTCAGAACCGGATCGCCGCCATTCACTGACTCTATGCCGTTCCTGTTTGATTGGGCAATGATGCAATGATCTACCCTGGGCGCGCCTGTTCCCAGGCAATGTACTGCGGCGCAAGAAGAATAGTCGAAGTCCCACGCTCCCGCATAAAGAATATCGCAATAAGAAAGCGCCGATCCGCTGTTAGAGTTGGAAAAAATAAGCCCTTGCCATGCCCCAGGGATTTCTGACGATGCCGTGAAGATCACGCGGTCAAGCTCAGTACCATTGGCTAACAACTTGCCTTCTACCAGGATATGATAGCTTCCCTGTGCGACGATCTGAACGCCCGCTTCAATGGTCAGCGTCTGGCCGCTTGGCACATGCGCATCGCCCGTCAGGTTATATGGGCCGCCGCTTTTCGTCCATGTGCCGGAAACATCTCCAGAAATATTTGTTGCCGGCCATGCTTGGGGTATAAACAATGCTAAACAAAATGATGTGATTAGCTGAGAAGCAGCAGTTTTCCATGCAGTACTCATAGCGGCCTATCCTTTTAAGCAAATTATTTGAAATGGCGTTGTCTCAATCTGGATCTTTTTCGGGAATTGCTTCTTGGCGGCATTGTCTGAGACTGGATGGCGTTTTGGAAAAAGCCTAAGGTGCTTTCTTCATAAAATATCCTATATCATATAAATCTCTGCCATGCTGGCAAATTAAACACATTATGCACGTCAAACTTTTATGAGCGATGGGCAATAAAGTCAAGGCCCAAAAACACAATTGATTTTTGGCTATTTATGATCTTGATGTAGTATGATTTTTTATTGTGGAGCGCACTCAACTAAAAATTAATTCATTGTTCCCTGAAGTGCCAGAATCTGATCGGCGATGGCGCGACGGATGGAGTTGAGCCGTCCGAAGCCGGACGCTTTTTCGGGGCTCATGACGTCGAAGCCGTCGGCGGGGAAGCGCTGTCCGCCGCTCGAATAAGCCGTCCAATCGTCCGTGATGGAATCGGCGATGGATTTAAGAAGCGCTTCCGCCTTTTGGCGTTCGGCTTCAATCTTCTGCAACTCGGCGCCGGTTTTGGCTGTCTTGCCCGCTTCGGCGATGAGCTGTTCGAGCCGGCATACATATTTCAGATCGTCAATGCCCTCGCGCGAACGCTCATAGTCCAGCGTCGGATAAACCTGCTCGCCATTGGCGCGCACGAACGAGCCTTTTTGATTGTCCAGGCTGTAGTACCACTCCACCTTCCCGCGCAAACCATACTTGCTCATTTTCCAGAAGAAGAAGCCGAATGGAAATCTGCCCGAGCCGGCGTTGACGAACCAGGGAATGGCGCCGGTCTTCTCTTGCACCTCCATGAGAAAGCCCCGGTTCATCAGGCGGCGGCCTTTGTTGTGGTGGTCAATGCCGTCCCAGCCGTTGTTGAACGTGGCCACGTTGAGATAGGGCGCCATCGCTATGACTTCCATATAGCCGTTCATATCGCTCGTCATCGCGATCTCGGGCAGTTCCTCCCATGCGAATTTCGCCAGCCGCCCCGCGACGCCCACGCCTTCGATCCCCTTGTTGGTCAGCTCATCTCCGATGCTCATCAGCACCGGCGGATCGTGCTTCTGCGTCTCGGCATGAAGCAGCCTCATCACCTTGATGAATTTTTGCTGCCAGCGCCGGCTGGTTTCGCTGCCGTAGCCTGCCAGCGCCGTCAGCTGGAGTTCCATCGGCGTGGCGAAATACAGCGTGGCTGGGTATCCGGCCTTCTTATAGGCTTCGATGAACTCGCCCAACTCCGTCGTGTCGGTATCGTGGACGGGTAGGTGAAACTTATAAAGCGGCGCGACGGTCGTCATTCCATGCGCGCGCATGTCGGCCAGTTGCGCCTCCAGGGCTTTCGGGTCCTTGGGGCTGGAATAGTTGAATCCCAGCGCGAACGGCGGATCGCTCAAGCGAATCGGCAGCACTTCGAGGATCATCGAGATCGCGCCGATGGGCTTGCCTTTGGATGTGACCGTCACTTCGCCGCGATAAATTCCAGCCTTGGCGTTTTCCGGAACCTTCACCGTGCACCAGAAATATTCGACGCTATGGGCGGCCATGTCCCAGGGATGGCCGACGGGCATCAGCATGTCATGCGCGCCGCCGAGATAGCCTTCGACCGAAGTGATCGCCAGATTGGCCGCCGGGATCGCTCCCACTACACCCTTCAGTTCGCCCGCCGTGATGAACACTTGTTCCAAGTCCTCTTTCGCCCGCAGCAGGAAACTGAACGGCTCGTATTCGCCCGGCGCTGCAAAGAGGCTGGCTTCGCGCGGATTGCCGGCGGCCTCGCGATTTACGGCGACTTGGAGAGGCGACTTATAGGCGACGGTCGCGCCGTCGGCCATGCGAATCGTCACCTCCTGCGCCTTGGAATAAACGAGCGGCTTGCCGATCAGCGGTTTCTGATCCTGCGTCGGGTTCTCATTATAGTCGGTCACATACAAGTCCACTTCCGCAGCCAACAACGCGTTGGCCGTCAAAAACAAAAAAGCTAAAATAATCGGGCAACATTTCAGGCTCATCACAAATCTTTGCATCTGCATTCCCCAAGCTGACGCATTTCCTAGCCGCATGGCAGAACCCTCCAAGTCTTGGGAATTTCTCTGTATTGCTCAGGACGCTTTTTAGCGTTGATTAGCGTTGATTAGCGGTTGCTTGTAAGCGTTTTTCATTTTTCATTTCTCATTTTACATTTTACATTCTCATTCTTCCATCTTTCCGCCCACCGGCACGAGTTCCACGTCATCCAGCCAAATCGTTCCCAAGCCGATACAGTAGAGGTAAACAGCATAAGTGTCCTTGTTCCCAGACGGCTTGCCTGAGACAGTGTATTGCTTCCACTCGCCACCGATCTTCTCCCGCAGGACGCCGCCGGCGCCTTCCTCGAAGTTGACAAACAGCATATTGTCACCTTCGCCCTGCGCCCAGAAAGTGAGTTTGTATTCCTGCGCGCCGGGGATGGACGGCAGCGGCGGCGTGCTGATTCCGATCCGGCCTTTCTGCCCCGTGCATGTAATGCGGGCGGAGAATTTGCCCGAATGGACGTGCTCCGCGCGTTCCTCCCAGGAATTCTCATAATCCCCGCCCCAACTCCAACCGCCCCACCACAGCCATCGCGAGCGGTTCTTCGCCGAGTTCTTGTTCACCTGCTCGAACGAGCCGTTCTGGATGAAGTTGAGCGGCGGATTCTCGACCGACAGCGATTGCGGCTGATACGCGCCGGCCTGGCGCTCCTGAAGCATCTTCGTCCGCTTCGTGTATGCGGCGTCGCTGATCAACCCCTCCGCGCGTTGCTTCTCGACGGTCCTAATCGCCTCGGCGATCCGCTCCTTGGGCCAAAACTGCTGTGTCAGCCCTTCCTTGGTGGGACTTGTCTGACCTTCCTTCGCGCCCTGCGCTTGGGTTTCCTGAGTGAAGACCAATATTGAACAAAGCCCCAGCGCCGCTAATACTCTGGCTAAACCGATCCATATCCTGCTCATAGAAATCCCCCTTGTGCTAAAGAGTTCCCTAATTCCTGCGCAGCCTCTTCCAACGAAATCGCCCGTTCTTTGCCTGTGCGATATGCCTTCAGGATGCGTTTTGCATCCAGCGCATCCGCCTTTTCATCCAAGGCTTCCAGCGTTTCCAGATCTTCCACGGAAACAATCGCTGCCAGCGATTTGCCTCGGCGCGTTAGCAGCACGCGCTCTTTGGCATAGGCTGCCCGGCTGATCGCTTCCGAAAAACAGCGTTTCAGGGCGCCAGTGGATAACGTGATCAATGCAGTGGCCTTTACATCAAGTTCTCATTATGACAGTGAGCTCATCAAAGAACCTTGTTGAATGTTTGAACCAGAACGTAACCTTGTCAAGGCGAAATAATCGGATTTTTGGGATCATTGAATGACCATCCAGATTTGTCCCTTCCATCCCAGCAGGCCATCCTGCTATGCTCGGCTTGCCGTCGTTAAGGTGCTTCTCGTTGCCGCTCTGGCTGTTTTTGCTGCTGGTACTTTTCTGATTCGGCCCTTCGCGGGCTACGACGCAAAGAGAGGGAATTTCAATGTCTGAAAATCAATCGAGCAATGAACGCAAAGATGCCTCTTCTTCAACTCCTGCCGCAGCTCAATCCTCATCTTCAGCCAATGCGAACGCCTCTGCTGGCGCCAAACCTCCGGCTAAAAAGCGCCGCTGGCTCAAAATTATTGGCATTGGGACAGGCGCTCTGGCGGTTGTATTGATCGTTGGCTATCTTTATCTTACATCCGCTCACTTCGTCCGTCACTTTATCCTCCCGTCCGTGGGCAAAAGCCTGGGATGCCAGGTTGTCGCTGGTGAGATTTCAGTTCATCCTTTCTCAAGCGTCCTTGTCGGCGATCTGAAAGTCATCGGCCAAGGCGCGCCGGCGGATGCGCCGCCGCTCTTTACCTGCAAACGTTTCGAGGCGCGCTATCGTTTGCTTTCCATCCTTCGCGGCGCGCCACAGATTGAGTTCGTTCGCATCGAAGCGCCGCAGGGAACCATTGTGGAATATCCCGACGGCAAGACGAGTCTGGATAGCGTGTTGGCGAAATTGAAAGCAGGCAAAGTTTCTGTTTCCGCTGAAAAAGCCAAACCCGCCAAACAAGCCCCCGCCGCCGCCACCTCCGCCACGGCGCCCGCCATCAATGTCGCTGAAATCACCATCCACGACGCCGCGATGCAGATGATCGGAGTGGACGCGAAGGGCGTTGAAACTTCCCGAAAAGGAATCACGAATTTCGAGTTTTCTCTCAAAGATTTGCGTCCCGGCGGCGACGCCAAACTGGCGATGAGCGTCAAAGTGATCGGCAAAGATCCCCAGAAGCGCCTCGACGTCACGAACGGAGAAATCACGCTGGACGCGACCATGGGATTGGGACTGGATTCTTCGCTCAAGAGCCTGGAAGCAAATCTGGTCGCCGGGAAATTCCAGGGCAATGCGCAAGACCTGGCGATAGACGGTTACTCGGCCAAGGGCGCCCTCAGCATGATACTGCGCGGCGGCGTTCTGGAACTGGCGCCTTCCACGTTGATCGTGAATTCCAAAGACGCCGTTGGCGGCAGCGTGCGCGTCTCGGGACAGTATGACCCGCGGATAGGTGAAGGCGCCTTCAATTTCCGCGTCAAAGACATCAACCGCGTTTTCCTCAATCTGCTGGGCGCCTCCGTTCCGGGCGGCGCGGATTTCCGCAACACCTCGATCAGCATGAACTACGATGTGGCAATTAAAAATAATCACTCCCGCATTGAAGCCGCCGGCGGCATCGAAGCGAAATCGTTCAGCGTTCTGACGCCGGAATTCGCCTCGGCGCCCAGCGAAGAGATGAACCTGTCGCTCAAGCAGTCCGTGCGTTATGACGCCGCCAAACAGTCGCTCGAAATCACCGATGCGACGATCAAGGCCAATCAGAAAGGCCGGGATATCCTGAGCGGCAAACTGGCGTCGCCGCTGACGCTGGATTTGTCGGGCGCGGCGGAGGCTGGCGGCGCCGGCCCGGCGATCGCATATGATTTTTCCATCAACGAACTGGACTTGGCTGCCTACGCAGGATTGGCGCGGCTGCCCCAAGGCTGGCGGCTGAATACGGGACGCTTGTCCGTCGAGGCTCAGGCGCTGTTTGCGAAGAAAGGCGCCGACGTCTCGTTCAATGGCAAGGGAACACTGAGCGAATTTTCCGGCGTTGTCGGCGGAACGTCCCTCCCTGTGCTGAATCTCGATTTCGCCATCGAGAGTCGCTTGGCGCAGATGTCGCGCGCCATGATCCAGAACGCCGAACTTGCTTTCATTCAGCGCGGTCAACCGGCGGGAAAAATCACCGCCAGCGGCGAGATGGACCTGAAGCAAAGCACGGGCAAATTCGCTCTGACCGCGAAAGACGTGGACCAGCGCGCTCTCGGTCCGCTGATCGCCGCGTTTGCCGGCGCGATGCGAATGCAGGCTGGAGTCATCAACGCTTCTGAAACGGTTCAATTCAGCGGACGCGGCGCAAATGTGAATTCCTCCGGTCAGGTATCGGCCGCCGGTCTTTGGCTCGTTAACGGCGATACCGGCGCCACCCTGATACCGCCTCTTAATCTGACGCTCGATCATGCTTTCGCGATGAAGGACTATCAGGGTAAGATCGAAAAAATGACGCTGGAACTCGCGCCCCGTGAAACAAGCCAGAAGAAAGAAACCATTGCGCTGACGGGGACGGTCGTCTTCCCAAAAGAATTCAAAGCGACGGATAACGACCCGATCAAATGCGCGCTCTTGGTGAAGTCCGACCGATTGACGCTGGATCATTATCTGCCTGCTCCCGAAGCCGGCGCATCGGCCTCTCAGAGCGCGCCTGGCCGCCCGATGACTCCCGGCAGCGCCGCGCCCACCGCGGTGCCGAGTTCGGTGGGCGCGGCGCCTTCTCGCCCCGAAAACGCCTCTGCGAAGCCCCAGGCCGAATTGCCGGCGCTGAACCTTGGATGGTTGCAGGTCGAGCCGTTCGACGCGCGGATCGCCGCCCTGAATTGGCAGAAACTGGCGATCAATGACATGGATGTGAAGGCGAGCCTGAAAAAGAGCGTTTTAGATCTGAGCAAGGCGGACATGAAGATGGCCGAGGGGACGATGAAATCGTCCGCTAAAGTGAATCTCAACGTTCCAGGCTGGGACTATGCGGTTCAGGCGAAGATCGTCCAAGCGCAGTTGGGGCCGGTCTGCGACGCTTTCGTTCCCTATCTGAGCGGCTCGGTGGACGGCAAAGGAAACGTGGACGTGGACGTCAAAGGTCAAGGCATCACGCCGGCCAACCTGGAGAAGCACTTGAGCGGCTCGGTCACGGCCACGCTGGCCGACGGCAAAGTCGAGCGCGTTCCCATTCTCGACGCGCTCGGCAACGTTACCAAGATTCCCGTGTTGAATCAGTTGTTCTTCTTCACCGGCGCGCTGGACATGAAAATCGCCGACGGCAAAGCGACGATACAGAAAATGGATTTCACGGGGAAAGTAGAGCGCATGGGCATCCGCGGATGGATCGGGCTGGATAGTTCCATTGATCTTTCACTTCAGGTGGCGCTCGGCGGCGCTTATGCGCGCGAAGTTAACAAAATTCCGATGGTGGGCAAACTCCTCGCGGACAAAGACGGCTTTGTCGCGCTGCCCATGCCGGTGGGGATGAAAGGCACGCTGCGCAACCCCAAGCCGGTTTTCAAACTGACGGAAGTGATCAGAGAGCAGGGAGAAAAGATCATCGAGAGCGTTCTGGAACAGGGAATTGAGCAGGGCCTGAATCAGCTCCTGGACCGGCAGAAAGACAAGAAGAAAGACAAGAATTCCAAAGAACCGGCGAAGGATGAAAAATCGTCGAAGATCAATCTGCCCAATATCAAGAACGACGCCCAGGAAATTATCAAAGACCTTTTCGCGCCCCGCCATAAATCGAAAGAAGAGCCTGCGTCGGCAGCGACTACAGATGAGGTCAAAACCACATCAACCGTTACCAAGCCGGCAAAGACTCCCGATGCAAAGCCCAAAGAGAAGCCCGCAAAGCCTGCACGATAGTTGTTCTTGTTATTTTGTCACACAATATTTTGTCACGGCCAGAACGGCAGTTTCCGGTCCCTGGCATGGAATACGCCGCCTTTTGCCCTGATCTTTCATCTTCTTGTATATGGCGTCGAGTAGTAGGCCGCTCCGCTCCGCCGGACGGCCCCGCGCGCCATTGCAGTTCGGCGGCTTACCG
>JAPLSP010000266.1 GCA_026398575.1 Candidatus Sumerlaeota bacterium
CAATGTTGGTTTCTAGCCTTGCTGGCGGCGTTCGCCGCAGCGGGAAGCGCAATGGCGGATGTGAAAATGCCGGCGATCTTCGGCAGCAAAATGGCACTGCAGCGCGATGCGCCGATCCCGGTGTGGGGAACAGCGGAGCCAAATGAAAAAGTGACGGTGACGATCGGCGATCAAAATGCCTCAGCCCAAGCAGGCGCCGACGGAAAATGGAAAGCAACGCTCAAACCGCTCAGCGCGGGCGGGCCGCTGACCATGACCGTTGCCGGAAAAAATACATTGAAGTTCGAAAACGTGCTGGTGGGCGAAGTCTGGGTCTGCTCGGGGCAATCGAATATGGGCTTCACCCTCGGGGGCGTCAAGGACGCAGATAAGGAAATCCCGGCGGCGAATTTTCCCAAGATTCGCCTGTTTTCCGTCAAGCGCGTCACGTCCGCGACGCCCGCCGAGGACGTGGAAGGCCAATGGGAAGAGTGCACGTCGGATACCGCCAAAAAATTCACGGCGGTGGGATATCTTTTCGGACGCGACGTGCATCAGGCGTTGAACGTGCCGGTAGGGTTGTTCGACAGCTCCTGGGGCGGAACTCCCGCCGAGGCCTGGACGCGCAAAGGCGTGATCGAAAACGACCCGGAACTCAAGACGATGATCGCGGACTGGGAAACAAAAATCGCCAACCGCGATCAAGACAAAAAGAAATTCGATCAGCAGATGGAAAAGTGGACCAAGGACGTTGAGAAAGCCAAAGCCGAGAAGAAGGAACTGCCCCGCAAACCTAATGCCTGGGTGGAGCCGGAAAAATCCCCGAACCGCCCGGCCAATCTCTACAACGGCATGATTGCGCCGTTGGTTCCCTATGCGATTCGCGGAGCGATCTGGTATCAGGGCGAATCCAACGCGAGCCGATACGATCAATACGCCAAACTGTTTCCCACGATGATCCGCGACTGGCGGGCGCAATGGGGCGAGGGCGATTTCCCGTTCCTCTTCGTGCAGCTGGCGAATTTCAAAGATCGCAAGGATGAGCCCAGCGATAGCGACTGGGCGCGCCTGCGCGAAGCCCAATCGAAAACACTCGCCCTTCCCAAAACAGGCCAGGCGGTAATCATTGACATTGGCGAAGCGAAGAACATTCATCCGAAAAACAAGCAGGACGTCGGCAAGCGCCTCCAATTGGCGGCGATGAAAGTGGCTTATGGAAAAAATGACGTCGTCTTCTCCGGTCCGACGTTTGACAAACTGAAAGTCGAAGGCGGCAAAGCCATCCTGAGTTTCAAAAATGTTGGCGGCGGCCTGGTCAACAAGGCCGACGGCGCCATCAAAGGCTTCGCGATCGTCGGCGCAGACAAGAAATTTGTGTGGGCCGACGCCAAGATCGCTGGCGATACCGTTGTTGTTTCGAGCGATCAGGTCAAAGAGCCGGTGGCCGTGCGCTATGGATGGGCGGATAATCCGGAAGTGAGCCTCTATAATAAGGAAGGAATTCCGGCGTCGCCTTTCCGCACGGATGATTGGCCGATGCCGCCTGCGCCAGCCAAGCCTCAGGCGAAATAGCGTGATAGATAGCTTTCAGGTCCACGAGAATCGGATGAAGTCTGGAGTCGAGACTTGAGGGTGGGTTTTTGCCCAAAGGGCGCGGGTTGTGTGGGGAATTGGGCTTGTGCCGGGATCGCAAAGCGCATAGAATCAGCGCTCAACTTGGTCAAAAATATGTCCTCCAAGGAGAATGGAAATGCCGGACAAGATGCTCAGATTGATTGTGTGCGCCATCGCTGTTGCGGCCATTGGGTTGCTAGGCGCTTTGAGTTTCGGGGCTGGGGCGAACAAGGCCGAGGCGCGTGCGGCGGCGAAAACTGCGGCGCCCGCCCAAGAGGTAAAGGCCGAGGCGCCGAAGAAAGCTGGCAGCGGCGGCGCCAAGGATGCCTACCTTGCTTCACTACAGCCACAGGTAGCCAATACCCAGAGCCTGAAGGCGCTGAGGATGGCGATTGAGGATTTAGCGAAGAGTTTCCCATCCGCTTATAAGAATGCCGCCGCGCATATAAACGCCCTCAACGCTTTGGAAAAGGACTTGCCCGCCTTCGAGCAATCCGCGTCTGGGAGCGATAAAACCGCTGCCACTAATTATAAAGCCAGATATGAGGAACTGAAGCGCAACGTCCTCATCGTGGATAATCCGCTCTTGGCCTTCGACAAGCTGCTTCTGGTCAAACGCGAAGACGATGGGAAAAAAAGCGGCCGCTCCCTGGGCTTGCCGCAGAACTGGCAGGGCAACAGCAGCCTCGATACCAAACTGAACAACGAGATCGCAACGCTCGCTTATAAGGACAAGAGCGCCCCCATCGTCACGTTGTGCAAACCGCCGCAGCCGACATTCGTCGGCGACGTTGATCTTCATTTCAGCGCCGAGAAGATGCTCTTTTCCTCGATTGGCTCGAATGGCCGCTGGCAGGTGTTCGAGATCAAGATGGATGGTTCGGGATTTCGCCAGGTGACGCTCGGGGTGGAGCCGGACATTGACAGCTATGACCCCATGTATCTGCCGGATGGGCGCATTATCTTCAATTCCAGCAGCACGTTCGTGGGTGTTCCGTGCGTGGGCGGAGCGGACTACGTCGGCAATCTGCATATCATGAATCCCGACGGCCGGTCGGTGCGCCGCCTGACGTTCGATCAGGACAACGACTGGTGTCCGACCATGCTGCCCGATGGCCGTGTCCTCTATACGCGCTGGGAATATACGGATTCCGCGCACTACTTCAGCCGCGTCCTGATGCGCATGAATCCGGACGGCACCGGGCAATCGGAATTCTATGGCAGCAATTCATATTGGCCCAACTCCACGTTCTATGCGAAACCGCTTTCGGGAGACGGCTCCAAGTTCATCGCCGTCATCTCGGGGCATCATGGCGACGCGCGCATGGGCGAATTGGTTGTCTTCAACGCCTCCAAGGGCCGCAAAGAAGACGCCGGCGCCATTCAGCGCATCCCCGGCTACGGCAAGAAAGTCGAAGCCATCATCAAAGACTCGCTGGTGAATCCCTCCTGGCCGAAGTTCTTGCATCCCTATCCGCTGAGCGAAAAGTATTTCCTCGTTTCCATGAAGCCGCATCCTCAAGCGCTGTGGGGCATTTACCTTGTGGATATCTTCGACAACCTGACGCTGGTGCGGGAAGAACCCGGCGCCGCTCTTTTAGAGCCAATTCCCGTGTGCAAGAATCCCGCGCCGCCGGTCATCCCCGACAAAGTAAAACTCAACCAACGGATCGCGACGGCCAACATTCAGGATATTTACACCGGCCCCGGCCTGCGAGGCGTGCCGCGCGGCAGCGTCAAATCCCTCCGCGTTTTTCAGTATGAGTATTCGTACCGCAACATGGGCGGCCATTACGTCGTCGGCATGGAAGGCCCTTGGGACGTTCGGCGCCTGATCGGGACCGTGCCGGTTTATGAGGACGGCTCGGCGATCTTCGAGATTCCCGCCAATACGCCCGTGGCTATCCAGCCATTGGACGCCGAAGGCAAAGCGTTGCAGCAAATGCGCAGCTGGTTCGTCGGGATGCCGGGCGAATTCATTTCGTGCACAGGCTGCCATGAATCGCAAAATACGGCGATTGTTACCAAGATGACCATCGCCTCGCGCCGCGCGCCGGATAAGCCTGCGCCGTGGTATGGGCCCAAACGCGGCTTCAGCTTCGTCCGCGACGTGCAACCGGCGCTGGACAAATATTGCGTTGGATGCCACAACGGCGCCAAAGACCGTCCGAATCTGGCCGATACCACCATCATCAAAACCAGCGGCGGCATTTCGCCGCTTCCCGTCTCTTACATCGATCTACATCCCTACATACGCCGCAACGGGCCGGAAGGAGATTACAGCCTGTTGACGCCGCTGGAATTTCATGCGGACACAAGCGAACTGGTGCAGATGCTCGAGCGCGGGCATCACAACGTCAAACCGGACGCGGAATTCTGGGATCGGTTGATCACATGGATTGATCTCAATGTTCCCTGCTATGGCACCTGGGGTGAAATCCACCCGATTCCGCAAAACTTCGCGCAACGCCGCTATGAAATGAAAAAACTCTTCTGCGGCATTGACGAGGATATTGAAGCCATTCCCGATATGCCGAAAAAACAGATTGCGTTCGTGCAGCCCGCGCCCATGCCTGCAAAGCCGGCGCCCGTGACCCTGGGCAGTTGGCCCTTGGGTGCGGCAAAAGCCATGCAGATGCAGCAGGCGCTCGGGCAGACCGACCTGACACTGGATTTGGGCGGTGGTGAAAAAATCGCGCTCAAGCGCATTCCCGTCGGCGAATTCGTGATGGGAGATACTCAGGGCGAAGTGGATGAATATCCGACGGCAAAGGTTGCGATTGCCAGGCCTTTCTGGATGGCCGTGACGGAAGTCTCGCTGCAGCAATACCAGAAATTCGATCCCGCGCATAAAAACGGCTACTATGACATGCACTATAAGGATCAGGTCAAACCTGGTTATCTGATGGATTTGCCCAATGTGCCGGTCATCCGAGTTTCATGGCATGAGGCAATGGGATTCTGCAAATGGTTGTCGCAGAAAACCGGAAAGAAAGTAACGTTGCCGACCGAAGCGCAATGGGAATGGGCTTGCCGCGCCGGCACGAATACGCCTTTCAACTATGGCGACTTGAATACCGACTTCTCGAAGTCCGCCAACCTTGCCGACCGTTCGCTTAAAAAGCTGGCGGTGCGGGGAGTGGATCCACAGCCCATTGCAAATCCGGACAAGTTCTGGGATTTCGTGCCGAAAGATGAGCGCTTCGATGATGGCGTGTTGCATCTGGCGGAAATCGGCCAATATTTGCCGAATGCCTGGGGGCTGAAGAACATGCACGGCAACGTGGCCGAATGGACGCTCAGCAGCTATCGGCCTTATCCTTTGAGCGTGGATGCGGGCAAGGACGACGCAGCCGCAGGCGGGAAAAAAGTGGTCCGCGGCGGCTCATGGTATGAGCGCCCCAAATACGCCCGCTCCTCTTATCGCCAGTCGTATCCGGATTGGCAGGAAGTCTATAACGTGGGCATCCGGGTGATTGTGGAGGAATAGAAGTATTGCCCTTTGGACCGTCAGTCCGTGCCAGTCCGTGTCGGTCCGTGCCAGTCCGTGTCAGTCCAGACAGCGCCACCCGCTTAAGGAGCTGAGTGATGAAACGAGAGTTCGGATTTAGTTTTTTGTTTGCCGGGATTTGCATAGCGGTCGCCATGCATGTCTCCTCCGCCGAGACTGCTTTGATCACCGGCAAACTGGACGGCAATATTCTAACGGCGGGCAGCGGCAAGGTGATGATTCTTGGGCCCGACGGCAAAGTCCTCTGGGAATATAAGACCGCGCTGACGCACGACGCCTGGATGCTCCCCAGCGGAAACATCCTCTTCGCCGACGGCGCCTCGGTCACCGAAGTGACGCCGGACAAGAAAGTCGTTTTCCAGTATAAAGCGAAAGAGCAAAAAGGCGGAGGATCATACGCCTGCCAGCGCCTTGAAAACGGCAATACGATGATCGCCGAAAATTCCTCCGGGCGCATCCTGGAAGTGGACAAGGACGGCAAAGTCACTTTCGAAATGACGACCAGCATCTTCAAGCCCGGCGATCACCACAACATGCGGATGGCGCGCAAACTGAAAAACGGAAACTACCTCGTCTGCCATTCCGGCGCGCACGTTGTGAAGGAATATACGCCGAAGGGCGAAGTGGTTCTGGAAATCAAAACTCCCAATGTCGCATTTTCCGCGGTTCGCACGCCGCAGAACACGACGCTGGTGGGCAGTCTGGTGGGGATCATCGAATACGATGCGAAAGGGCAGAAAATCTGGGAATTTACCCCGGCGGATATGCCAGGCGTAACCATTCGCAACATGACCGGCATTCAACTGCTGCCCAATGGAAACATCGCCACGGGCTGCTACAACGCTTACGACAAGGGTGAAGGAACCGGCCTGCTGGAAATCACCCGCGACAAAAAACTCGTCTGGCGCTACTCAAATCCGAGCGGCGAGAAAACAATGATGCCGATCGAGCGCCTCGATGCAAACAGCAAACCGCTCGCCGGCGAATGCCTGCGATAGCCTTGGCGTCAATCAAGATTCACATACGCGGAGGGCGCAATGGATACGAATCCCCAGCCGCCAATGGACCGTCGCGAATTTCTGCGTCTTGGCGCCTTGGGCGCCGCGGGATTGGCGGCAAAGCAAATGCTCTCTCCAGGCGCCGCGCTGGCCGCCGATGTTCCTGCCGCTCCCAACAAAACCAAACCCAACGTCATCATTCTGCTGTCGGACGACCAGGGATACGGCGACATGTCGTGCCATGGGAATCCCGTGTTGAAGACGCCCAACATGGATCAGCTGCATGCGCAGAGCGTGCGGCTTACGGATTTTCACGTCGCGCCCATGTGCACGCCCACGCGCAGTCAGCTCATGACGGGGCTTGATTGCTTGCGCAGCGGCGCGAGCTCTGTATCTGCCGGTCGTTCCATGATTCGGCGGGGCATTCCAACGATGGCCGAGATCTTCGCCGCCGGCGGCTATCGCACGGGGCATTTCGGCAAATGGCATCTGGGCGACAGCTATCCCAATCTGCCTCATCAGCGCGGATTCCAGGAGACGGTTTATCACTTGGTGTGGGGCATTACCTCGATGGCCGACTTATGGCAGAACGACTACTTCGACGGATGGTTCCGTCATAATGGCGTCTTGACACAATACAAAGGCTATTGCACCGACGTCTGGTTCGGCCTTGCGATGAATTGGATCAAGGAGCGCCGCGAAAAGAATGAGCCTTTCTTTCTTTATCTTCCGACCAA